>JAHWJF010000443.1 GCA_019348515.1 Chloroflexota bacterium
TGACCTTGGCGGCAAAGGCCTTGTCTTTCATTTTCTTGCGCACGGACTTGACTTCGACATTGTGGATGCTCTTGTCCGGGCGCACCAGCGCCACCGCGATCACGAATCCGCTCAGCTCGTCGACGGCGCTGAGCGTCTTTTCGAGCGCCGATTCTGGCTCGACACCGCTGTAGTCGGCGTGGCTCAAGATGGCGCGGCACACTGTCTGGCCCCATCCGTTGTCGCGCAGGTAGGCGACGCCGACGAAGGGATGGCCATCGGCTGCAAGCTCGAGATTGGGGTGCTTCTCAAAGTCCATGTCGTGCAGGAGGCCGACAGCGCCCCAGAGGTCTTCGTCCTCGCCGTCGCGACGCGCGACGTGGCGGAGACAGGCGGAAACCGCCTCGCAGTGCTTACGCAAACTTTCGCTCTCAACCCACTCGTGCAACAGCGCCCGTGCCTTCGGCATCAGGGGCCGCTCGATCGTGATGTCCCCAATTGCGTCGAGATCCAAAACGTCTCCCTCCATACCAGGAATCGATGGCTTCGCGTGATCTGGGAGCCTACCTGAAACTGCCCCTCACGATTCAAATTGACCGTTGGGGCCCCTGGTGCTACCCTTTAATCGGCAATAGTCAATGGCTGAATAGTCCGGCGAACGGTTCGCCGGGAAGCACCCGGAGAGCACGGATGGTGGCGGCAAGTACCTCGATCAGCCCAATCCGGCTTTTCCCCGTCGGCGAGGCGGTCGCGCCTGGCACTGGCGTGGCGAAGGACGCCTTTGGCCGCGCGATGACCTACCTTCGCATCTCGTTGACCGACCGCTGCAACTTCCGCTGTGTCTACTGCATGCCGGCCCTGGGCATGAAGTTCCAGCCAAAGGACGAGCACCTCTCCGACGAAGAGTTGCTTCGCCTGATCAAGTTGTTCGCACGCGTGGGAGTCACCAAGGTCCGGCTCACCGGGGGTGAGCCAACCATTCGCCGCGGCATCGTCGATCTCGTGCGCGGCATCAAGTCGTTCCCCGGCATCGCCGAGGTCTCGATGACGACCAACGCACTCTTGCTGGGGCGGCTGGCTGATGATCTGGCGGACGCGGGTCTCGACCGGGTCAACGTCTCGATCGATACGCTCGATCCCGACCGCTTCAAAGCGATGACTCGAGGTGGTAGGCTCGATCTCGTCTGGCAGGGGATCGAAGCGGCAGATGCCGCAGGGTTGCGACCGATCAAGCTCAACACGGTTGTGGTCAAGGAGCAGAACGACTTCGAGGTTGCCGATATGGCAGCGCTCACTATCGACCGTCCCTGGCAGGTGCGATTTCTCGAGATCATGCCGCTTGAAGGCGTCAGCCAGGTCCATGACGAAGGGCTCGTCAGCTCGGAAGAAACCCAGGCGCGATTGGAGGCCCGGTTCGGGCCCCTGGCGCCGGTCGAGACCGATGCCGCTGACCCGGCGCGTCTCTGGAAGATTCCAGGGGCGGCCGGCACGATTGGATTCATCTCTCCGATTTCGGAACCGTTCTGTGCCGCCTGCAACCGGGTCCGGCTGACGGCAGACGGCAAACTCCGGCTCTGCCTGCTACGACCGGACGAGGGTGATCTGCGAGATGTCATGCGCGCCGGGGCTGACGATGAGACGCTAGAGCGGGCGATCCGCGCCGCCATCTGGCGCAAGCCATGGGGTCACGGGCTGGCGGAAGGCGAACGGGAAACGGTGCGCGGGATGTCCCAGATCGGCGGCTGAGTTTTCGACTACCTGAAGCAAAGACATGCGGCGGGCATTTGCCCGCCGCTACTTTTTTCATTCTTGGCCTTGCGGGGTCGTGAGTTAGCGGTCAGTCGAGGGGCGTCAGAGCCTCGGCTGTGTCAGGGGCCACACCACCGGTAATCTCGAGATCGGTCACTCCGACGACGTCACTCGCGTCCAGTACATCATCCTGATCGACGACCAGATAGACGTCGACGGCGACGGTCTCCGCGGGTCGCAGAGCGAGCGTATCACTCGGCTCAAGTGACCCCAGACTGCCGTCGATGCTCGACTCCACGAAGAGTGCCGGATCGCTCCCCACATTCTCCGGGAGTTCGCTGCCAAGCTCATAGGCGCCGGGTGGCAGGTTCGTGAACTCGACGCGGCCGGACTCGTCGCCCGAAAGTCCGGTCACCGCGCGGAAGGCGGCATCGTTGATGCTGCCGGTGCCGCTTAATGAGAGCGGCACACCGCCGGCTAGCGCCTGACACTCGGTAGCCCAGTCGGCCTTGTCAGTGCCAGCGTTGGTCCCAGCCGGACATCCAAAAACGCTTACCTGCACGCGTCCGGTAGTTCCCGCGTACTCCGCCGCCAGGCCCACCGTGACGTCGATGCCGAACGCCTCTATCCGCTCGTCTTCAGGAACGGAGGTGGCCACGAGCTGACCCTGGTAACGCGGCACTTCGAGGCTGGACCCGGGCCCTGGCACGAGCACGCTGTACTCGCCGGTGCGCAAGCCTTCGAATGAGACGGATTCCTTGCCGGGATCCAGGCAGCGAGAGAGGAGCGGTGGTTCGGATAAATTAGGATCGGTGCTCGGGAAGAGCGCCACGCACAACTGCTCGTCCGCGATCAGACCATCATCAGGGAAGATGAGGTTGACCCCTAGCGAGCGAGCCTTCTCTCCATCGCTTACTTCCTGCGCGGCAACGTGCGGTGGCAGTGAAAACGCCAGCAGCAACACGGCGATGATCGCCGTGTACAGCGACCAGCCGCCGGCACGCGATCCGCGCCGAGGATGCATTGAGATGCGGGTTCGATCAAGGACACGCATGACGTCTCCACGACGCAGCGGGGCTCCAGTTTGGAGTATAGACGATGATGAGTCTGCTCCCCCCGTCTCCCGGGTAGATCCCGAGTCCCGTATTTGCAACGCGCGAAGATGCTGGAATGTTTCTCAAAGTCACAGAAAGGACGGATGAAGATTGTGGACGAAACCGGTACCGCTGAGCCCGCGCCACTTGGCACGGTCGTTATTGCCATGAGCGTCCCAGAAGAGATCCTGGCTCGATTACGAGCCGAGTTTCCGCGGATCCAATTCATCGTACCCGGGGAGGAAGCGGGGGTGAATGACGATAGTGGAGATGTGCCAGCGCCAACAGAAGACGATGTCCGCGAGGCCGACGGCTTCATCGGCTGGAGATTCGACACGCGGCTCCTCGCGGCCGCGAGGAATCTGCGCTGGATCCATGCTTCGGGCGCCGGCATCGAACGCTACGATTTGGGGGAGCTCGCGGCGCGCAGGATTATGCTGACGAACGCGAGTGGCGTGTCCGCACCGAACATGGCGGAGCATGTGCTGGGCATGATGATCGCGCTCGCCCGCCGCTTCCCCCAATTGATGCGGGCACAGACCCAGCGGGAATGGCGAGACGACGCTACGCATCGCGAGGTCGGTGAGCTTCTCGATCATACGGTCC
>JAHWJF010000444.1 GCA_019348515.1 Chloroflexota bacterium
AGTCTTCCGCAAGTTAGGAGCGGCGGAAGCGGACTGGCTGCGGGTGGAGACGCGTGAGGACGCCAACGCCGAACCGGCTCTGGACCTGCTGAAGAGTGCGACGGGGATCTACATCACAGGCGGCGACCAGGCTCGGCTGGTGGCCCTCCTGGCGGGCACGCTCGTCATGGAGTGCATCCGGCTACGCAACGCCGAGGGCATCGTCGTGGCCGGCACGAGCGCCGGCGCCTCGATCGTCTCCGCCCACCTGATGTCCGGCGGCACCGGGCTCACCGGAAACTCAAATGACGCGGCGGCGCGTAAGGGGATGGTCGAGCTGGTGGCCGGCTTCGGCCTCCTGCAAGACGTCATCATCGATCAGCACTTCAGCCAGCGCGGGCGGATGGGCCGTCTCCTGGCGACCTTCGCCGCCAACCCGGGACTGCTCGGCATCGGGCTGGATGAGGACACCGCCGTGCTCATCGACCGCGCAGGGGTGCTCGAAGTCCTCGGCAGCAACATGGTGACGATCGTCGACGGACGCGACGCCACCTCGGACTACTACGAGCGGGAGATCGGAGAAGTCCTCACGGTGGTGCGCTCCTCGCTCAATGTTCTCGGTCCCGGCCGCAAGTTCGACCTCAATACCCGTCAGCCCATCGACTTTTCAAGCTAGCGTCGATCGCAGAGGAGGCACTCATGGCCAAGAAGATGAAGGATCTCGTCGTCGTTATCACCGGTGCATCGAGCGGCATAGGACTAGCGACGGCGCTCGAGTTCGCCGAGCGAGGGGCGAGTGTCGTTCTTGCCGCCCGCCGCGAGTGGGCGCTACGTGACGTCGCGAGCGAATGCGAGCGGCGGGGTGGACAAGCACTCCCGGTTCCGACCGATACGACCGACGAAGCAGCGGTCCAGGAGCTGGCTCGTCGCGCTGTCGAGCGCTTCGGCCGGATCGATGTCTGGGTCAACAACGCCGCCGTCGGGCTCTTCTCCCGGTTCGAAGACGCCCCAATGGCCGACTTTCGCCGCGTCATCGAGACGGACCTCTTCGGCTACGTCTATGGTGCTCGGGCGGTTCTTCCCCTCTTCTACCAGCGGGGCCGCGGTCTGCTCATCAACGTCGGCTCCATCATGAGCGAGGTGCCCGGCCCATACGTCAGTGCCTACGCCATTGCCAAGCACGGCGTCCGAGCCCTGGGCGAATGCCTGCGCCAGGAGATACAGCTCGCCGGAGTTGACAACATCAACGTCTGCACGGTCATGCCCGCGACTATCGACACCCCGTTCTTTCAACACGCCGCCAATTACACCGGGCGGGCCGTCAAGGCGATGCCTCCGGTCTACCCGGCCAATTCGGTCGCGGAGACGATCGTCTCGCTCGTCGAGCACCCGCAGCGGGAGGTCGTCGTTGGCAACGCCGGACGCCTGATGGCGATGCAGCAGACGCTGGCCCCAGGAATGAACGAGCGCATGCTGGCAACGATGATCGACAAGCAGCACTTGGCGGACGATCCAGCGCCGCCGACGTCCGGCAGCCTTTTCTCCCCCGTGGGCCCCGCAGCAAGCGTTGACGGGGGCTGGCGCCGCTCCACCGGGACATCGAAAGCCCGCAAGCTCGCCACGGCGGCCCTCGTGGGAATCCCGGCTGCACTTGTCTGGCGGCAGTACTGGAAGGAGACGGCCGCCAGGTCGGAAACGTCAGGGAATGGACAGATGGAAGAGCGGCGGCAGCCTTCATCAACGACCGGAGTGACTGGGTGACACACGATTTTGAAAAGGAAGAGATAGCGGCCGTTCTTGCCGAGGTCACCCGTGGAGACGTCATGGAAAGCGTCCATCGGGGAGTTGTCGTCGTCGTCGACGTGGAAGGAAACCTGGTCGCCTCGGCAGGCAACGTCGATCAGTTGGCCTATTTCCGCTCCTCCGCCAAACCGTTCCAGGCTGTCCCGGTCGTCGAGAGCGGCGCGGCGGAGGCGTTCGGGTTTACGGAACGGGAACTGGCCCTCTCGTGTTCTTCTCACGATTCCACCCCCGATCACCAGCGAGGCGTCGCCCGCATGCTCGAGAAGATCGGTCTCCACGAGGAAGACCTCCGTTGCGGGATCTCCCCGCCCGTCGACGAGCAGGAGTTGGCCCGCAGCGTTCTGGGATTGGTCTGGCCCTCTCAGGTGCAGTGCGAATGCTCCGGCGAGCACGCTGGGATGCTGGCTGCCTGCAAGCAATTCGGTTACCCGCTCGATACCTACACGGAGCGAGATCACCCTTTGCAGCGTCGCATTCTCGAGATCATCGCGACGGTCTTGGGCATGCCCGAGGACGAGGTCATCCTTGGCACCGACGGCTGTAGCATCCCGACCTTTGCCGCCTCGATGCGGCGCTTTGCGTTCGCCTACGCCACACTTGCTACCCCGCGGCAGTCCCCAATCAGAAACGACCCTTGCCTCGTTCAGGCGATCGATCGCTTGCGCGCGGCGATGCTTGCCTACCCGGTACTCATTGGTAATCAGGGTGTTCTGGACACCGAGATCATGCAGTTCACCCACGGCCGGATCGTGGCCAAGCTCGGAGCAGAATGATTGCTCTGCCTGGCGGCACCAGAGCGCGGATTGGGAATCACCATTGCCAGCGACGACGGCATGCCCCGGGGTCTTGGTCCAGCGGCGATCGCAACGCTCGAACAACTCGGATTAGCGGACGACGCGGCGCTGTGTGCCCTTCGTGAGCGGTACGCGGGCGCCGTCCCGAGCTTCAAGGGCGAACCAGTCGGCGCCGTGCGCACAGCACTCCAGTTGCAGGTCGCCTAACGCTCGGCGAGCCAACTGGGTTTCCAGGACGACGGAAGACGATGAAAGCGATACCGGCCAGCATTTTGGGTAAATCCTCCCAAGCGAGATCAGCTTGGTGCAAGGTGGGAAAATGACAGCCACAGGGCCGGTTGCAGACCTTGAGCTCGATCGTGATCTCCCCTTCCAGCATCGAGAATGGACCGTGCAACGGGTAGGCTGGCTGGTCATGACGGCGATCATTGTCGCGGCTCTGATCGGTCTGTTCGGCGCTGGCCCCATTAGCTCGGCCACCGCCGGAACTGGCCCCCTCCAGCTCCAGTTCTCCCGCTTCGAGCGGCGCCACGCGCCGACTGAGCTGGAAGTGACCCTCTTGAATAGTGCCGTCATTCAGGACCAGGTCGAGCTCTGGATATCGTCCGACTACCTCGAGCGCACGACGATCGAGTCAATCGTGCCCGAACCAGAGGAGGTCAGCGAGACCGATAACCAGGTGGTTTATCGCTTCGGCATCGACGATCAGGCGCGGACACCCACGATTCACATCGCCTTGGAGTACGACGATCCGGGACTCACTACCGGTCGTATTGGGCTGACTGACGGCCCGGAGCTGACGTTCTGGCAGTTCGTCTATCCGTAGCGGTC
>JAHWJF010000059.1:0-3271 GCA_019348515.1 Chloroflexota bacterium
GCGCCACCGGGCCCCAGACCACGTCAACCACCCCGCCGAGCCCCCGGCCCCCTGTGTGTTTATTGCGCCGGCAACCCCGGCGCGTTTACCGCGGGACTTTACACCCCCGCGCGGGCGGCCCCAGGGGGCGCCGACGGCGCTTCCCCCTCAGTGCGAGCGGTGTTCGGCAGGCCATCGCGCCCGGCCGTGACCCGGTTCGCGGCGGCGCGTCTCGAGAGCGCGCCAGCGCGCGTGAACCTCGGCAGCGTCACGTTGGAGCGTGACTGCCGATCCGCCGCTCGCGTCGCGGCCAAGAGCCGGCGTGAGCCGACGTTCGTCCGCTGTGCCGAAAAAGCCAGTCAGACGAGTTCCCGGGTGAACGTCCCCGACGGGGTCTAGAGGAGAACCGCAGGCAGGGATGCGAGGCGGATTCCGGTCCCTGCCCCCATGGTCTGGGCCGCCGCACCTTAGTACGTACACCCTAGCGGAGAGAACGCTCGTCGTCAACTCCTCCACGCGGTCAAGTCTTCAGATACCGCCAGAATTTTTCCGCCACGATCCCATCACCCGCGTCGATAGCGTAGTTCGAGAGGGCTTCACTGATCTCGCGCCGCGTGGTGCCGACGCCGACGTATTGCTGGAAGACGGTCTCCAGCTGCGACGGATAGCAGAGTATGGCGTCGATCTTTCGGTCCCAGACCGCGTCCGCGGGAATGGCGGCGACTGGGTTCAGCCCTGTCGATGGCATCTCGACGATCTCGGCGAGTCGATCCTCGAGAGCCTGAGGTTTCAACGCGTACGGGATGTCTTCATAGAACCAGACGTCCCATCCATTCAATGCCAGGTCCTTTGCGGCCTGATGAACGAGTTGGTGATCGACGTGCTTTCCGACCGCAAGGGGGGCATAGATGCGTGTTCCCGCATCCGGTGATTCCCCAAGCTGCAACGACTCGACGATCTCGCGCGGCAGCGACGACTCCGCGGCGGCGGGAACCCCGAACAGATCGTCGTCGGAGAGATAGACATGGCCGCGATAGATAGCGTCACGAAAGGGCAACACGCGCGTCTTCGCGCCGAGCACCGTGGCCGCGGCCGACTCTTCCGCGTATCTGCTGGCGATGACCTGGTCGGCGGTGAGACCCCAGACCTCATGCATCCGCTGGGCGAAGGGCGACAGCGGTTGCCCTCGCTCGGGCTCCGATCCAAAGACGACCAGGGTCTCGGGCGTCAATCCCCAATCCGCGAGACGCCGCACCGTGGCGCCGGCCGACAAGGGGATATCGTCATAGTGCGGCGAGAGAAAGAGGTGCCTCGCCGGGCGCATGAGGTCCGCGAGCCCAACGTCTGCAGTCGACATAATGGAACCTCCATGTCGATCGTGCGCTCAGACTGGACCGGGGCGGCGGGGACCGCGCACGCGATCATCGCCGACGCGGCGCGTGTACTTCAGCTGATCCAGGCGCTCAAGTGCGGCCTGGGCATACTTGCGGCTGGTGCCGAAATGGTCCCGAAACTGCGCCAGGGTGATTGCGCCATGGCTATCGATGAAGGCAAGGGTGCCCTGGACGAGGGCGTCCCAGGCCTCAGGGGCGAAGTAGACACCGTCGGCGATCTTTTCGATCTCGGCGAGATGCTCCAACGCGGCGAGGGTCTCGGGATCGAGACTGAACTCGTGAGGTCCGGGCGGGGTGTACGGCTGGGCGCGGAGAGCGGCCACAAATCTATCGGCCGCGGCTCGCCGCACCGGGTCAAGCGATAGGCGGAAATCCGGCAGCCGAAGCGTGGCGCCATCGTCGATCACCACACCGGCATCGGCCGCGGTTACTATCAGATCATCAAACAGACGAGGTTGGGGAATCCCCAAGCGGCTGCGGGCCTCCTCACGAGCCATTCCGGGCCGCAGCGGCTGCGAACGATGGTAGGCGCGAAGCACCTCGGTGATTCGTGCGGAGAGCGATTGCCACAGCGTCGTCGCGACGGCGAAGTCCGTTGGTCCTGATGCTTGCGATCCTCTGCCGAGCACGAGCGCGTCACCCTCCGCGATCAGTTCCGCGAGCGCGGAGTCGATTTGCTCGGATGAGAGACCGGGTGTTCCGGACCTCAGCTCTTTGATCTCTACCGGTCGTTGTTCGAGTGCCTGGAGAAGGATCTCGTCTGGCGAACCCGCGGCGAGCGTTTCCAGGGACGCGATCGTCTCCGGTCGGAATCGCCGATGCCGGGGCGGAGCGGGGTCGACGATCTCACCGCCGCCCAGTGTCTCGCTTGGGGACGCGCGCCGCACGATGAACCGGTCGTTCTTGAGGAGCGCGATTGGGGTCCGGAACCGAAACTGGACCCAGGCAGTTTCCCCGGGATTCAGGCGCTCGCGGTCGAGGAGGGTGATGCGGGCGGGGAGCTCGGCGGCTCCCGCAAAGAAATCGAGCTCGTCATTCTGCTTGAGCGTCACCGGTGCGTCCGGTAGGAGTCGCAGGCGCGCGTCGAGGCGCTGGCTCGGCGTCATCAGCCCCGAGGGAGCAAGCACGTCGCCGCGGTGGACCTCTTCCGTGGTAATGCCGGAGAGATTGACGGCCGTGCGCCGGCCTGGTAGCGCCCGCGAGACCTTCTCCTGGTGGCTTTGCAACCCCCGGACGCGCACCCGGCGATCGCGGGGATAGAGACGCAGCTCGTCTCCCGTGGCAATCTCGCCACCACTCAGCGTGCCGGTCACTACGGTGCCAAATCCGGCGACCGAGAAGACGCGGTCGACCGGCAACCGTGGCGCACGTACGCCATCTTGCCCTGGCGCTGACGCAAGCACCGCCTCCAGGGTGTCCAGCAGGGTCGGAAGTCCTTCGCCGGTCAGGGCGGAAACCGGCACGATCGGGGCGCTCGCCAGCGTGGTGGCCGAGACGCGATCGCTGACCTCCTCCCGCACCAGTTCGAGCCAGTCATGGTCGACGGCATCCGCCTTGGTGAGGACGATCACGCCCCGATCGACGCCGAGCAGATCGAGGATTGCCAGGTGCTCGGTCGTCTGCGGCATGGGACCCTCGTCGGCGGCGACGACGAGCAGCGCGGCATCGATGCCTCCCACCCCGGCAAGCATGTTTTTGATGAAGCGCTCGTGACCCGGGACATCGACCACGCTGACGCTCTGACCGCCCGGCAGTGTGAGCCACGCGAACCCGAGGTCGATCGTCATGGCGCGGGCCTTTTCCTCGGCCAGACGGTCCGGGTCGATCCCGGTGAGCGCTTTGACGAGGGTCGATTTTCCGTGATCGACGTGGCCGGCCGTGCCGATCACGAACGGCCG
>JAHWJF010000059.1:3371-11262 GCA_019348515.1 Chloroflexota bacterium
CTCAGTGCCTTCCCGCGGGTAAAGAACCTGCTCTTCTTTGTTCCTCAGGCATTCAAACCCTTCGAGTTCCCCGCAACGCACATTTGTCACCCGGGTGCCGTATCAGGCATTGCCCGGATTACGAAGCAGATCGCCGTCGAACCAACCACCCCCGACCGGCACCGCGAACCCGCCGACCTCGATGCGCTGGACCTGCTCCGCGTTCCCGGTCACGCGGGCAAAGAGTTCGCTGGGGCGTCCGATCTCTTCACCCTGAGAGATACGGATTTCAGTTCCCCACGGGATGCGCTCGTGGCGGGCAAGGTGCAGAGCCAGGGGGCCTGCCTCGGAACCCGTGGCGGGATCCTCGGGGATACCGTCAGCTGGCGCGAACATGCGTGTCTTCCAGCCGAGATCCGAACCTGAGAAGACGTTGAACCCGACGAGCGGCATCCGGGAACCCTGGGCAAGCTCGGTCAGGGCTGAGAAATCGGGTTTCAGGGTGGCGATGTCCTCGGGGCGCTCGAGCATCGCGTAGACGTGAGGAATGCCATTGTCATAGATGGTGACCGGAAGGACCGAGCGCTCGACACCAAGGGCGGCTAAGAAGGGATCCGGATTGTCATAGAGCGAGACGGTGGGGATCGGTTGCTCCATCGTGCCGCGGCTGGCAGGGCCGGACGCTCGGTCGATGCGAACTGGCACGGGGCCGCGGCCAGTCTCCAGAACGA
This sequence comes from Chloroflexota bacterium, assembly GCA_019348515.1. GTDB lineage: Bacteria > Chloroflexota > Chloroflexia > Thermomicrobiales > UBA6265 > JACCXM01. Next base: position 4,082 of record JAHWJF010000059.1, read on the forward strand.
CACGGTCCTTTCCCCGATTCGCGGCCAGTAGGACCGCGCTGCCGAGTACCGGGTGCCCGGCGAATGGCACCTCGCTGGTCGGGGTGAAGATGCGTGTCCATGCATCACCACCGTCCGCTGCAGGAAACGCGAAGACGGTCTCCGAGTAGCCGATCTCCTGCGCTAGCGCTTGCAGGAGTACCTCGGGAATGCCCGCGGCATCCTCGAAAACGGCGAGCTGGTTACCCGCGAGCGGCCGGTCGGTAAAGACGTCGACGATCCGGAAGTTCCAGGTCTCCATGCTCACCTATGCCTGGTGGATCAAGGTCGCCGGCTCTCGGTCATGCACCTGCTCGTGGGAGACGGCCAGGAGCGTGGCGTAGAGCACCCGCCCGGATTCAACGATCGTCGTCAGCTCAGCCGGGGTGATCGTCTGGGAGCTGTCACACCTGGCGCTGTCCGGCTCCGGGTGCGCCTCGATGATCAGCCCGTCAGCCCCCGCGGCGAGACCGGCGAGGGCCATACGCGCCACCAACGAGCGGCGACCCGTGCCATGGCTGGGATCGACGATGATCGGCAGATGGGAGAGCTCTTTCACCAGCGGCACCGCGGTGAGATCGAGCGTGAAGCGCGTCGCCGCGTCGAATCCACGGATGCCGCGCTCGCAGAGGACGACGTCCGGGTTGCCGTGCGCCAGGATGTACTCGGCGCTCATCAACCATTCCTCGATCGTCGCGGAAAACCCTCGCTTGAGGAGCACCGGCTTGTTGGCCTGCCCGGCGCGACGCAGCAGCGGGAAATTCGCCATGTTCCGGGCGCCGATCTGGATCATGTCCGCGTACCGGGTCACGAGATCGATGTGATCGGGCTCCATCGCCTCGGTCACCACCGGCAGCCCGGTGACCTCGCGTGCTTCGGCCAGGTAGCGCAAACCCTCTTCGCCGAGACCCTGGAACGCGTAGGGGGAGGTGCGTGGTTTGAAGGCCCCGCCGCGCAGCATGTCGGCGCCAGCGGCTTTCATCGCTTTCGCGGCGTCGAGCAACGCCTCCCTGCCCTCGATCACGCACGGTCCGCCGATGACGACCGGGCGGCCGCCACCGATGCGGACACCGCCAACCTTGACCACGGTGGGGGCGTGCGGGCGCCCTTCGCGGCTGGCAAGCATGTACGGCCGGTGCTTCTCCAGGACGGCGTTGATCCCGGGTAGTCCGGCGACGGGAACCGTGCCCGCAACCCCGACGACGGTACCGCCATGACCATCCTCGAATGTCCTGGACTCGAGTCCGGCCACGGACGCCGCCGCCAGAATGGCGTTGACAGTCGATACCGGCGCTCCGGCGGTCAGCGTGACGATCATGTGATCTCCCCCTTATTTCCAGCGGGTTCGCCGCTCGGGATACGGCAACCGCGGGCAACGAAAAAACCGAGGCATGTGCCTCGGTCCCCCGGCGCTGCATTCTGGTTATCTGGGACGTTTAGCGGCTCATCGCCTCCCGTCCCGCCAGCAGCGCCGGGGGAACGTAACCAAAAAAGACGTAGCCATACCAGCGGGCCGCAGCCGACCCGTGGTGGCGGATGGTCTCGATTGGTGTCCCGACGCTTCTGTGCATGGCGGCACGTTAGCGGTGAATCGCACATCTGTCAAGCGGCGCGTCCAGTAAACTCGTGGCATTGCTCGGGATGCGACTGGAGACGCTCCGTGTCTTTGGCTGACGGCAGCCCCTCGCCACTGCACTTGACGCGTAGCCCGCGTCTCGACAATGCGTTGCGCCTCGGTTGGGAGTCATTCGCGCGCACGCTTGCCGCGGCCGGTCCCGAAGAAGCGGCGCGCTGGCTCGCGGCGAGGGTCGATGACCCAGAGCTTGCGGAAATCGCCGAACCGCTGCTGGCGGCAGCGATGTCCGAAGAAGGTGAAGAAGCGGCTGAGGCGCTTTCCGGGCTGGCTGAGTTAGCCGAGGAAACCGAGGACGATCTCCTGGCCGACACCCTCTGGGAGGGGGTGCTCGATCGGGCCCGGGACGTGGGAGATGGTGATCTCGTCGCCGAGGCGACCAGGCGTCTTGCCGGGCTAGCCGAGCGCCTGGGTGATCCCCTGGTGGCGGCGGAGTATCACATCGGGTTCCTCAACTGGCGACGAGAGCCGGAGCATTCGTCCGATCCTGAGGATGTCGAGGTCGCGTTCGACGAGATCGTCCGATTGGCCACCGCCGATGGGGCGCAGCAAGCCGCCGCTGAGTATGCCTATCGCCAGGCTGGGTTCACGCGGCTACTCGACGCCGACGACCCCCGTGCTATCGAGGGTGACTGGGAAGCGCATGGGAAACCCTATGAACCCTGGGCCTAAGATCCCACCGTCGAGCCGATGAACGTGCACGCGCACTGTCGCGGGTTGTCGCGGCGTGGCACAATGACGAATCGAGTCATTGCCAACACTGTGGAGTAACACGTGAACGTCCTCGAGGGTCTACAAACCATTCGCCAGCGGCTCGTCGAAAATGGAGCCACACCCGAGACCTTGGTACTGGTCGACACGATCATGAAGCGCGCGGCGCTGCCGGCTGCGGCGGCGGCCTCGACACAATCGCTCTTGCAGCTCGTCCGTATGCTGGCCCGCTCGCCGGTGGCCAGCAACAACATGGCGGTCTACAACGATCTCCTCCGCCTGGAAGAGGAGCTGCAGACCTCGGCCGCGCAGTATCACGAACGGATGCAGGCAGAGGAATCGAAACCGATTCCGAAAACCAAGAAGTACTACAAGGAGCTCAAGGAGCGCGAGGAGCGCAAGCGGGCCTGAGTACGCCGTCGCCGGTATCGTTCCCGGGGAGAGCCGCAGAGCCTAGCGAGAAGGAGATCGTGTGATGGCCCAGGTCGTCGAGCGCGCGCAGGAGATTCTGGATCCAGCGGAGCTCATGCCTCGCGTCATCGGGCGGTACTCGTCGCTGCATATCGACTACGGGAAAGGGATCTACGTCTGGGACATCAACGGCGAGCGCTACGCCGACTTTACGTCCGGTATCGCCGTAGTCAATACCGGCCACTGCCATCCGCGGGTGGTGGCAGCGATCCAGGAGCAGGCGGCCCGGATCATTCACGCTCAGGCGAACATCCTCGCGCATTCGCCGATGCTGCGCGCAGCCAAGCTGTTGACGGCCACGACCGCGCCGAATCTCAACCAGGTCTTCTGGACCAATAGCGGCGCAGAGGCCACCGAGGGGGCGATCAAGCTGGCCAAGGTTGCCACCGGGCGACCGGCGATTATCGCCTTCCGGCATGCATTTCATGGCCGCACCCATGCGGCGATGGCGGTGACATCCTCGCGGGTGAAGGTGCGCGGACACTACGAACCGCTGATCCCCAGCGTCTACCATGCACCGTTCCCGTATCTGTTCCGCAGCCCGTACAAGGGTGCGCCCGAAGACGCCGATCTCTACTATTTCGCCGAGCTCGAGGCCCTGTTCGACCAGATGGTGATGCCGGATGACGTCGCTGGCATCCTGATCGAGACGGTCGTTGGCGAGGGAGGCTATCTCGTCCCCACCAAGCGCTGGCTGCAGATGGTGCGGGCGCTGTGTGACAAGCACGGCATCATGCTGATTCTGGATGAGGTGCAGTCCGGCATGGGGCGAACCGGGAAGATGTGGGCTTACGAGCATTTCGATGTTGTGCCGGACATCATGACGGCGGCCAAAGGGCTGGCCTCCGGTATGCCCGTCGCCGCGGTCGTTTCGGATCGTACCCTGATGGACAGATGGGCGCCTGGTTCTCATGGCGGCACCTACGGTGGCAACGCGGTCGGTACCGCCGCGGCGGCCGCGACACTCGAGGTGATGCGGGACGAGGACCTGCCGGGGAATGCGGCGCGCATGGGCGCCGTTCTGATGGCGGGACTACGGGAGATCCAGGCCGACTACCCGGTGATCGGCGATGTGCGGGGGCTCGGCCTGATGGTCGCCACGGAGTTCGTCAATCCCGATGGCTCGCCCAACCCCGAGGCGGTGAAGCAGGTCGTGGCGCGGGCCTTCGACGACAAGACGCTCCTCATCACCTGCGGCACCTATGACCAGGCCATCCGCATCGTGCCGCCGCTGGTGGTCAACGAGGAGCAGATTCGCGACTTTCTCGACGTCTACCGGCGGGCGGTGGCGACCGTCGCCTAACACCACAATCCGCCAGTTTAGGAAGGGGCCGCTGCGGCCCCTCATCCCAATCCCTCTCCCGTCGAGACGGGAGAGGAGCTTTTTGCTCCGTTCAGCCTGACCGTAGGGGTTAGTCACCCGCCGGAACGCGCCAGGGGTCAGTGGGCTTGGTCAACTATCATTTGAGACTTCTGGCAATTCAGGCTAGAGGATTCCATACCATGAGCACGTTTCTGGATACGCTCGCCGATATTGAGCGTCGATATGATGAACTCGAGCAACTGCTGGCCGATCCCGAGGTCACGGGCGATCACTTGCGTCTGCAGGAGATCGGACGCGAGCGGTCTGAGCTCGAGGGGGTCGTGACTGCCTTCCGCCAGCTTCGTGATACGGACGTGGCGATCGAGGAAACGGAGGTGTTGGCGGCTGACCCTGAAATGGCCGATCTCGCCGCCGACGAGCTGCGCACACTCGAGCAACAGCGTGAGACACTGCTGGCCCAGGTCCGCACCCTGCTGATCCCGAGGGATCCGAACGACGACAAGAACGTCATCGTCGAGATCCGTGCTGGGACTGGAGGGGACGAGGCGGCACTCTTCGCCGCGGACCTGTTCCGGATGTACACCCGGTTTGCGGAACGGAACCGCTGGAAAACCGAAGTCATGTCCGCCACCGAGACCGATGGCGGCGGTTTCCGCGAGGTGATTTTCGAGGTCCGGGGCAAGGGCGCCTACAGTCATCTCCGCTACGAGAGCGGTGTCCACCGCGTGCAGCGGGTGCCGGTGACCGAGCGCCAGGGACGCATCCATACGTCGACGGCCAGTGTCGCCGTGCTACCGGAGGCGGAAGACGTTGATATCCAGGTCAACGACAACGACCTCCGGATCGACGTTTACCGCTCGACCGGGCATGGCGGACAGAGTGTCAATACGACCGACTCGGCGGTGCGCATCACCCACCTGCCGACCGGCATCGTCGTCACCTGCCAGGACGAAAAGTCGCAGCTGAAGAACAAGACCAAGGCGATGACCGTCCTGCGCTCGCGGCTCTATGAAATGGAGCAGCAGCGCCTATCGCAGGAGCGAGGAGATGCGCGCCGCTCCCAGATCGGCAGCGGTGACCGTTCGGAGAAGATTCGCACCTATAACTTTCCCCAGGATCGGATCACCGATCATCGCGTCAACGTCAGCTTGAGCAACATCCCGGGCGTTCTCGATGGACAGATCGATCCATTCGTGAACGAGCTTCGCAATGCGGACGAAGCGGACCGCCTGCGGGAGGCCGGACTGGAAGAACAGGGCGTCGCGGCCGACTGAACGGGGCGCCGAAGACCCTGTGCTATCGTTTCGCCGGTCTTGGGTGGAATCGTTGTCCCAGGAGGAAGGGTTGATGCTCGACACTCCCGCCATGCCCCGGCAGCGGCTGCTTTCTGAGTCTCCGGTCAGTCCTGAAGAAGTCGCCGGGGTCCGGCGGCCGACCGTTGAGGCCTCGGTTCTGCCACCCCGGACCTTTCACGACCAGGACGTTTTCGATTACGAGCAGGAGGCCTGGTTCGCTGGTGGGTGGGTCAGTGCCGGCCGTGAGGAAGATGCGCTGGTTCCAGGGCAGTATTTCCTTGCGCCGGTGGCAGGCGAAAACCTGATCATCGCGCGTGGGAATGACGGTCAGTTGCGCGGGTTTTTCAACGTCTGTCGTCATCGCGGCGCGACGATCCTCGAAGAGGAGTCCGGCACGGTCCCGAGGTTCCAGTGTCCCTACCATGCCTGGGTCTACAACCTCGAGGGGACGTTGAAGCAGCCAAGGCACACGGAGCTCCTGGTCGATTTCGATCCGGACGAATGGGGGCTGATCCCGGTCCGCGTCGATACCTGGCAGGGCATCGTCTACGTCGACCTTTCAGGAACGGCTGAGCCGCTGCACGACTTCCTCGGCGACATCGTAAGAGAGTTTGATCGGTTCGATCTGGGCGCATTACGACGGGCGAGACGTATCGACTACGACGTCAAGGCGAACTGGAAGGCGATCGTCGAGAACTATCAGGAGTGCTACCACTGCCCTGGTGTCCATCCCCAGTTGAACCGGATCACGCCGTACAACTCGGGGAGCTACCTGCCGTCAACGGGCGCGGCGATGAACAGCTACATGGAGGTTTTGCCCCAGTTCGAGACGCTTTCCATGACCGGGGCGGCGGACGGCCGGGAGCCGATGCCGGGGATGACCGAGGACGACCACAAGCGCGTCTACTACTCCGCCGTCTGGCCGAATCTCCTTTTCAGCCTGCATCCTGACTACCTGATGTTGCATTGGGTCACCCCGCTGGAGCCGGGCCGAACGCTCGTCCGCTGCGAGTGGTACTTCGATCCGGCAGAGATGGCAAAACCCGATTTCAACCCGGCTGAGGCCATTGAATTCTGGGATCTCACCAACCGGCAGGACTGGCATGTCTGTGAACTGCAACAGCGGGGGACGAAGTCCCGGGCCTACACGGCCGGCCGGTACTCCTCGATGGAGAGCAGCGTTCACGGGTTCGACCTCATGGTCGCCGACCGGTATGCGAACGACGGGGTTACGACCCCGCAAGGCCGTGTCTCAAAGCAAGAAAGCACCGCGGCCATCAAGGACCGAGCGAAGCGCGCGGTGCAAGGCAACGCGGCGGCGGACTGACTCAGTCGCTGCCGGTCATCTCGAAGATGTCGCTGCCGGCGCAGAGCTGCGCGCGGTAGCCTTCAGCGAGCCGGCCATAGACATGCATCACCTGATTGGCGACGTTCGGCCAGTCGTAGCGCTCGACCGAGGGTCGTGACGCGCCGGACATCCCTATGCGGAGTGATTCGTCGCTCACGATCGTCTCTATCGCCGTGGCCAGCGCCTCCGGAGATTGTGGCTTGACCAGGAAGCCGGTTGTGCCTTCTTCAATCGTGAAGCGCAATCCGCCGACCCGCGAAGCTACCACCGGGGTCCCGCATGCCAGGGCTTCCACCGCGACCAGCCCAAAGGATTCGTACCGCGAGGGTACCGCCACGACATCGGCAGCGGAGTAGAAGAGGGGGAGACGGTCTTGCGCCT
>JAHWJF010000060.1 GCA_019348515.1 Chloroflexota bacterium
CGACGTCACGAGCCCCCGGATCTTCGATCCCCTCCGGATTGGGAACGGCGCCGTCGATCGGCACGACTTGTCCCGGATTCGTGCCCCAGGAGACATGGGGCCGTATTGTCGCCCCATCGAGGTAGACCTCCCGGTCAAACGTCGCGCCCTCGTCGGTAGGAAGCGTTCTCCAATCGTCGAGAGCCTGCTCCCAGAGGGTGCCTTTCGGGGCGTGTGGACGGCCCTCGACATATGTGAACGTCGTGTCGTCGGGTGCGATCATCCCGGCCTTGGCGCCCGCTTCGATCGACATGTTGCAGATGGTCATGCGGCCTTCCATCGAGAGGGATCGTATCGTCGATCCGCGGTACTCGATGATGTGGCCGATGCCGCCTCCAGTCCCGATCCTGCCGATGATGGCCAGGATGACGTCCTTGGCCGTCACCCCGGGCTGCAACTCGCCCTCCACGGTAATGGCCATTGTCCTTGGGCGAACCTGGGGTAGCGTTTGCGTTGCCAGGACATGCTCGACTTCACTGGTGCCGATCCCGAACGCCAGCGCGCCGAACGCCCCGTGGGTCGAGGTGTGACTATCACCGCAGACGATGGTCATGCCGGGCAGCGTCAGTCCCTGCTCGGGCCCTATGACGTGGACAATCCCCTGTTCGGGATGGGCCAGCGGATAGAGCCGGATGTCAAATGCGCCGCAATTGGTGTCGAGGGCGGCTAGCTGTGTTGCCGAGATCGGATCTTCGATCGGCCGGTCAATACGGAGTGTCGGGACGTTGTGGTCGGCGGTGGCAATCGTCAAGTCGGGCCGCCGTACCGGACGATTCGCCATGCGTAAGCCATCAAAAGCCTGAGGTGACGTCACTTCGTGCACGAGGTGCATGTCGATATACAAGAGATCTTGCTCGCCGGGCGCCTCATGCACGAGGTGGCGATCCCATAATTTCTCGCTCAACGTTCTCGGTTTCACGATCTCGGTCACAATTGGATGCCTCTGATATTGCGGACGGCGCCAGCCATCCCAAGCCACATCGTCAAACTTACGTCCAGCGCGAAACGGCCGAGACCGGCCCGGCGATCATCGCCGTCGAATCGCCCTGGATGACCTTGCTCAACGCGGCCAGGTACGCTCGCGCGCTGGCCTCGATCACATCGGTGGCAAGCCCATGACCCGTGAAGACGTGTTCGCCAGATCGGATGCGCAGCCGGACTTGCCCCTGCGCGTCTTCACCCGGTGTCACCGCTTCGACGTGGTACTCCTCGAGCTCGCAGGGAATCGCGACTGCCGCGTCGATCGCTTGGAAGAGGGCGTTGACTGCGCCATTGCCGAGTCCATCGCCACTAAGTTCCTCGCCATCGCGACTGACCACCACGCTCCCAGTGGCCGGCCCGCCGGACCCGATACTGGCGTTCCAGCGGATCAGCTGCAAGGGATCGTCCGCGACTTCGAGCTGATCACTCACTAGGGCAACGAGGTCAGCGGCGGTGACCGCTTTCTTGCGGTCCGCCAACGCCAGGAAGCGCTGGTACGCCTCGTTGAGTTGATCTTCGTCGAGCCGAATGCCGATCTCCTGCAAGGTGTTGCGGAACCCGGCGCGGCCGGAGTGCTTGCCGAGCACCAGCCGCGTTCCCTCCCAGCCGACATCGGCCGGGTTCATGATCTCGTAGGTGGTGCGCTCTTTCAGCATGCCATCCTGGTGGATGCCGGCCTCATGGGCAAACGCATTCGCTCCCACAATGGCTTTGTTGGGCTGGACGGGGACGCCGGTCAGCGTGCTGACGAGCCGGCTGACTGGAACCAACTTCTCCTTCCGGATGCGCGTCATTCCACCGCCAAATTGATCCCCCCGTGTCGCGAGCGCCATTACGACCTCTTCCAATGAGGTATTGCCAGCGCGCTCGCCGATGCCGTTCATGGTTACTTCGACTTGTCGCGCTCCGGCCCGGACGGCCGCCAGAGTGTTCGCGGTAGCCATCCCGAGATCGTCGTGGCAATGGACCGAGATGACCGCCCGCTCGACGTCCGGGACGTTCGCGGTCAGAAACTCCATCAGCGCGGCGTATTCGACCGGCGACGTGTAGCCGACAGTATCGGGGACATTGATTGTCGTCGCTCCGGCGGCGATAGCGGTGCCGAACACCTGGGCCAGAAACGCCCAATCCGACCGGGTCGCGTCCTCCGCGGAGAACTCGACGTCAGAGGTGAATCTCTTCGCGAACCGGACCATATGGTCGACCCGCTTCAGAACCTCGGGGCGGGTCATGCGCAGCTTGTGCTCGAGGTGAATATCGGACGTGGCGATGAAGGTGTGGATGCGGGAGTTCTCCGCGCTCTTGACCGCCATCGCCGCACGCTCGATATCGCTCTCGTTGCAACGGGCAAGTCCCGCGACGGTGACCCCCTTGACTCTGCCCGCGATCGCCCTCACCGCTTCGAAATCCCCAGGGGATGCGGCCGGAAACCCAGCTTCCATTACGTCGATGCCAAGCTCAACCAGAGCATCGGCAACTTCCAGCTTCTCATCCGATGTAAGCGTCGCGCCGGGCGACTGCTCGCCGTCGCGGAGCGTGGTATCGAAGACAATGACACGCGGGTCTGGTTGTACAGGATCGGCTACACCATCCTCAAGCATCGCTTAGTCTCCCGTCTGACCGGCAACCGCGACTGGCCGGCCCTTTCGCAACCAGGGCATCATCTTCCGTAGCTCGGCGCCAACCTGTTCCACGTCGCTGCCCTGCGCTTGCTCTCGCATGCTCAGGAACCGTTCTCGCCCCGCCTCGTTTTCCGCGAGCCACTCTTCGGCGAAGGAACCGTCCTGGATACGCGCCAGAAGTCCTCGCATCGTCTCTTTCACGTGGTCATCGATCACTTTCGGACCCGCGTAATAGTCGCCGTACTCGGCGGTATCGCTCACGGAATACCGCATGTATTCGAGACCGCCCTCATAGATGAGATCGACGATGAGCTTAAGTTCGTGGAGGCATTCAAAATAGGCAATTTCTGGTTGATAGCCCGCGTCAGTGAGGGTGTTGAAGCCGGCCTCAATGAGATGGCTCACTCCACCACAGAGGACGGCCTGCTCCCCGAAGAGATCGGTCTCGGTCTCTTCCTTGAAGGTCGTGCCCAGGACGCCAGCTCGCAAGGACCCAAGTGCTCTGGCATACGAGAGCGCGGTGTCAGTGGCATGGCCCGTCGAATCCTGGTGCACCGCCAGTAGGGCCGGAACGCCTACGCCCTCCTCGAACAGCTCTCGCAGTCGGTGGCCGGGGCTCTTCGGCGCGATCATCGCGACGTCGATTCCCTCCGGGGGCGCAATCGCGCCGAAGTGGATATTGAACCCATGGGCGAACATCAGGGTCTTACCTGGCGCCAGATTTGGGGCGATCTCTTCTTCGTACAGCCGCTTCTGAATGTGATCAGGCACCAGGACCATGATCACGTCCGAGTCCCGCACCGCGTCGGCCACGGAGCTGACGCGAAGCCCATTCGCCTCCGCCTTCGCCCGGCTCTTACTTCCCTCATGCAGCCCGACGACGACGTCGACTCCCGAGTCTCGAAGATTCAGCGCGTGGGCATGACCCTGGCTCCCGTAACCAATGACGGCCACGGTCTTTCCCTGGAGCGCGTCCAGTCCGGCATCGCTCTCGTAGTAGACCTTCGCGGGCATGCAGTTTGTCTCCCCATAAACGTGGCAGCGCCGCGCGCTGCTTCTGCCACCCTGGCCCGACGCCAGCGCAACTCGAAACGAGAGCGCCGCTTACACGGCGCTCCCGGATCAATTCGCGTGCGGTGTCGTGCCGTTTCCGGCTACCGCCAGTTCACGCTCCGGTCGAGCGCTCTCCTTTACGCCAACGGTCGTCCCACCACGCATCATGGCCACGGGCCCGGTCCGCACCAATTCCCGGATTCCGAACGCTTTCAGCATGGTCAGCAATCCATCAATGTGCGTCTCCGGTCCGGTCGCCTCGATGAGTAGCGTCGTCGGACTCGCATCGACGATGCGGGCGCTGTAGATCTGCGCGATTTGCAGAATCTCTGATCGCGTTTGCGATTTCGCGGCCACTTTGATCAGTGCCATCTCATGCGCAACGCAGTTCAGTGGCGTCACGTCCGTGACCTTCAGCACCTCCATGAGCTTATAGAGCTGCTTTCCCGCTTGCTCCACCTCGTCGTCCCGGCCAATTACCACGATAGTCATTCTGGAGACCCCGGGCTGCTCGGAGTGCCCGACCGTGATCGAGTCGATGTTGAATGACCGACGCCGTAGGAGCGATACCACCCGGTTGAGAACGCCGGGGTGGTCCTCGACGAGCACACTGAGTGTGTGACGGTTCTTCACCTGCGCCCCCTACCCTTCAAATCGTTGCTGATGCAGCATCCCGGAGTTGGCGGCGCCGGGCGGGACGATAGGCCAGACATTGGCTTCCGGCTCGATCACAAAGTCGATGAGGACTGGCCCACGAATGGATCGCGCGCGCTCGATCGCCGGCCGAATCTCCGCGTCCGACCGAACGGTAATCCCGGTTATGCCGTACGCTTCGGCGAGCTTCTCGAACTGAGGCGCCCCGATCTTGACCTCCGAGTAGTTCTTGGCGTGGAACAGATCCTGCCATTGGCGAACCATTCCCAGATAGCCATTGTTGATCACCGCAATATTGATATCGAGATTCTCTTGGACGGCGGTGGCGAGTTCATTGGAAGACATCTGAAATCCGCCGTCGCCAATGACTGACCAGACCTCGAGGTCGGGCCGGCCAATCTTCGCACCGACCGCAGACGGCAATCCGAATCCCATCGTACCGAGCCCGCCGGAGGTAATCCAGCGATCTGGGTGATCGAAACCGAAGTGCTGCGCAGCCCACATTTGGTGCTGACCAACGTCCGTTGTCACGATAGCCTCGCCGCTCGTCGCCTCAGCGATCGCCTTGATGATGGTGTACGGTTCCGGCCAGGCCGGTCGCTCTTCAAGCGCCTCGTCAAGGGCGCGATCGCGGCGCGAATCGATCCAGGCCATCCAGTCATCGTGTCGTCCCTCAGTGACCTCCGGCATGAGCAGCTTCAGAACCTCCAGCGCATCCCCGACCACGGGGACATCGGTGCGGACGTTCTTGCCTATCTCGGCGGGATCGATGTCGACATGGACGACGAAGGCGTTCGGCGCGAACCCACTCACCTGTCCGGTGGCCCGGTCGTCGAAGCGAGCGCCGATGTTGAGGAGAAGATCGCACTCATCGAGCGCGTCGTTGACGTGCTTGTGGCCGTGCATCCCCATGAGTCCAAGACCGAGCGGGTGCGACTCGGGGAACGTCCCCAATCCAAGCAGCGTATGGGCTACCGGGATGCCGGTCTTCTCAACAAACTCACGGAACAAGTCAGTGGCTCCACTCAGCATGATGCCATGACCGGCCATGATGAGCGGCTTTCGCGCCTTCTTTATCGCGTCCGCCGCGAGGCGTACTTGGCGCATATTTGGAACAGACGTCGGCTGATATCCGCGACGATATACGGAATCAGGGTATGCGTATTCATGTTTCTGTAAGAACAATGTCTTCGGGATATCGATCAGCACGGGACCAGGCCGTCCGGTAGTCGCAATGTGGAACGCCTCTTTGAAGGTCGGCGCCAGATCCTGGATGCGACTCACCAGATAGTTATGTTTCGTGACCGGCAAGGTGATTCCGGTGATGTCGACTTCCTGAAAGGCGTCGCGGCCGATCAGCGGCTGGATCACCTGACCCGTGATCGCGACAATCGGCACCGAGTCGAGCATGGCATCCGCTAGCCCGGTAACAAGATTCGTCGCTCCCGGTCCTGAGGTGACAAGGCAAACGCCCGGCTTTCCGGTCGCTCGGGCATAGCCCTCGGCGGCGAGTGCGGCCCACTGCTCGAAGCGCACCAGGACGTGGTGAAATCCGGCACGCGGAAGCGCGTCGTAGAGCGGGATTACCGCCCCACCAGGATAACCAAAGACGGTATCCACGCCCTCATCTTCGAGCGCCCGGCAAACGATCTCGGAACCCGTCAGCAGAGGCTTTTCGGTCGACCGCGGATCGCCACCAGTCGCTCCTGGTGACGTCCCTAGAGTCACGGTTCCGGTTGCTGCCATTACTGATTCCTTCCCCTCGATTGCGGCCGACTCATCTGGAATCGCTGCCTGGCGCGTTCCTGCCGCGAACATCAAAACGGCCCCCCGTAAATGGGAGGCCGGCCCCAGAACTCGTCTACGCTGTTTTCGGCTTCTGCCGATCAGGTGACCTCCCTCAACCCACGCGGCTCCCTACTGGGAGCCCCGTAAGTACGAGGCCCGATACGATAGAAATAACGATGCTGGAGAACGGAGTAGGCATCGATTCCAAACCACGCGCACGACGGCGTATCCACTGGTGCCGTGAATCGTATGGTGAGACAGCGAGCTTTGTCAATCCCATTTCCGTGTCAACTCTCGATTTTATCAGAATCTACGTATCTTCGGCATCGTCCACAGTTTCGAGATCGTGCCGGAAATGACCGTTCTGCTGAGGGCAAACGTGTGGTCCGGGTCCCATCGGCTCGCCGCACATCGTGCAGCGGGGCCTGCCGGCCGCGACGACGGCAGCCGATTCCGCACTCAAGTCACGAGCTTGTGCCCTCGTCATGCGGCAGGCGAATGCGGCGTCGCTCTCTTCCTGGCTATTGAGATCGTGCGCGACGATGACGATGCGATCCTCATCGTCGTCATATCCGAGCTCCATCCGCCCAACCCGAAACTGCTTCCGTGTCTCACGGTCGAACTCCGTGAGCCCTGGCGCCTCAGGAAGAACCGGTCCCGCGTCAGGCAATCGCTCGAGCATCTGCTCGAGCGCCAGGCCGAGAGCGTGGACCTGCTGCTTCTCCATCCAGACCGCGTAGGTCTGGCCGTTGACGATCGACAGCAGCCTGAACCGGCGGTCGCCTGGTTCCCCGATTGCTTCGACCTGGATCCGCTCCGCGTCGAGATCTCCACCCATTCCTTCGGACCACCTAGTATCGGCGGGAGCATGAACTATGCGCCGGCTCCTGGAACCCGCAAAGCATAGCATGAGGTCTCGCATCGATCGTTCCGCCAGTTTCGTCGCTCCAGCCTGGATGCCTAGCTCCTGAACAGGTCATCGCCCGTTCACCTCCATCGTCCCTATACTTCGCCTCGTTGCAGCCCTGACACTCATCCTAGGCAAAGTGCACATGACTGAACGGCCCGAGATTGTCATACCAAGCGAGCCGCGCCGAGTGGCCCGTGTCGTGGCGCGTGAGGAAGAAACGGACCCGTTTCAGGTTTCTGCTGATGGCCGTGACACGACCGCACGGTCGTCTGTAACCCTCGACGCCGTCAAAGGCGATCAAGAAGTTCAATCATTTATTCGCAACGCGAACCGGAATCTCGGTGTCATCGGCTACACGGAGCACGGTTTTCGCCACGTCGGCCTCGTGGCCAACATCGCGCGGAATATCCTGAAGAGGATGGGTTTCGACCGGCGGCAACAAGAGCTCGCGGCGATCGCCGGTTATCTCCATGACATCGGGAACGTCGTAAGCCGGCTCGACCACGCGCGAACCGGTGCGCTCCTCGCTCACGGAATTCTGAGCAGACTTGGCGCAAGTCCTGAAGACACTGCCATTGTCATGGGGGCCATAGGTTCACATGAGGATGAAGGCCATCTCGGTGAGCCGGTGCACGCGGTCTCGGCGGGGCTGATCCTCGCTGACAAGGCGGACGTCCATCGCTCCCGCGTTCGGAATCCTGATCCGACGACGTTCGATCAGCATGACCGGGTGAATTACGCGGCAACGTCGTCACGGCTGCTCGTTGATGCGAATGAGAAGTCGATTACGCTCGAATTGGAGATCGACACGTCGATCGCCCCGGTGATGCATTATTTTGAGATCTTCCTGCCCCGTATGCTTATGTCGAGACGCGCCGCCGAAGCACTCGGTTTTGCGTTTCATATCACGATTAACAATGTCTCCGTGCTCTAGAGAGCGCTGGGAGCCCAAAGACGTGCGGGTGAGACAACGAAGGTGAACCGACTAGGCCGGCGCTGGAAAGACTTCGATTTCTACATCCTCTTCACGACCGTCATCCTGATGGGTTTCAGCGCCGTGACGATCTATAGCGCCGACGGCGGCGGACCCCTCACCCCGTCAAACCTTGGCGTCAGGCAAGCGCTCTACGGTTCTCTCGGCCTGGCCGTCATGTTCGTCGTCGCAACCATTGACTACCGCATTCTCGGCTCACTCGCTTGGGCGGCGTATGGCGTCGCTATGCTGGCCCTGGTGCTCGTTCTTGTTCCAGGCGTCGGCGTGGAGATCGCGGGTTCTCGCCGATGGTTCGATCTTGGGTTCACGTCCATCCAGCCGTCGGAGTTTGGGAAGATCGCGACCTTACTTGCGTTGGCCGCATTTGTCGCCTCCCGAGGCCCTGCGATGCGCGAGCTCGGGAACTTCGTTATTTCGATCCTGATCGTGCTGCTGCCCATGGCGCTGGTTTTCCGCCAGCCCGACCTTGGCACGAGCCTCGTCTACGGCGTCATTTGGGTCGCCATCATGGCCCTCGCCCAGACTCGCCGACGCTACTGGCTGGCCATGTTGGCCTCGACGCCGGTAGCGCTGTTCATCGCGTGGGAGTTTCTCCTTGCCGATTACCAGCGGCGGCGGTGGACCGTCTTCCTCAATCCGGAAGCCGACGCGCGGGGAGACGGATTCAATTTGATCCAGGCCCGCATCAGTATCGGCTCAGGCGGGTTGCGGGGCTTCGGCATCGAGGGCGGGACGCAAAGCCAGCTCGGCTTGTTGAAGGTCCGCGAGTCCGACTTCATCTTTGCGCATGCTAGTGGAATGTTCGGCTTCATCGGGATGCTCGCGTTGATGCTGATGTTCGCAATCCTCCTCTGGCGATGCCTTCACGTCTCCGAGGTTGCCCGTGATCAGCTTGGGCAGTCCCTGGCAATCGGCATCACGGGAATGTTGTTCGTTCAGGCCTTCGTCAATATCGGGATGAACATAGGGGTGATGCCCGTCACCGGCATTACTCTGCCGTTCATCAGCGCGGGTCTTTCGTCACTCTGGACCTTCTTGATTGCCGAGGGGATTCTCCAGAGCATTTTGATCCGGCGACGGAAGCTGGCCTTCCAACCCGACTGATGCACGAGGGTCGGACGCTATTGCCATGCGATACAGGTCCGACCGGGGCAATCCGGTAATCGCGGCCGCTTCGCGGGCCGTCTCGCTCGGGCCAAGACCGGACTGGCGAAGTGTTCTCACCACCGCCTCCGCGTCGTGCCCGGATGCATTCGTTTCCTCGGCGCCGGCCACAACCAGGACGACTTCGCCCCGGGGCGTAACAGTTGCCGACCAGGCTAAGAGCTCATTCAAGGAGCCCGCACGAACTTCCTCATGGATCTTGGTCAATTCGCGCATCACCGCCGCCCGGCGATCGCCGAGTACTTCCCCCAGGTCTCCCAGAGACCCGGCGAGCCGCCGCGCCGATTCGAATATGACAAGCGGCAGCCCGCTCGCCGCGGCTCGAGCCAACGCTCTCCGCCGTCCAGCCCGCTCCCGGGGGAGAAACCCAAGACTCAGGAATGGGCCATCGATCAGCCCCGAGGCGCTGACCGCTGCCGCCAGCGCCGATGGGCCGGGAATCGGTGATACCCTGTGCCCTGATTCCAGTGCCGCGGCGACTAAGTCCGACCCCGGATCGGAAACTGCCGGCGTTCCCGCGTCGGTAATCAGCGCGACGTCACCGGCCGACAGCGCCTGCAGCAGTCGTTGTCGCCGTTCGCGCTGATTGTGCTCGTGGTAGCTGATCAGGGGGGTTTCAACCCCGAAATGGGCGAGAAGGCGCCCGCTGTGCCGGGTATCCTCAGCGGCAATCAAGCTGACTTCGCGCAGAGTCCGCAGAGCTCGCGGCGAGAGATCCTCCAGATTGCCGATTGGCGTTGCGACGATATAAAGCGTTCCCATAGCCATGAACCTTACGGCGCGACAGCGGCATGCTGGATACTTCGGCGCACGAACGCCGTGGACTATACTCCTGTACGGACAGCGGCCCTGGTCCAACCCCCCGCGCTCGCGATTTCTCGAGGAGATCCTGCATGACGGCCCCGTCGCTCTTTGGCGATAGCGAGAGCCATGAGCGCGCTGTATCCCAACCGGAGGAGCCAATTGGGCTCGCATCATCCGGCGCCACCCGATCCGCTTCAACATCATCGTTGTACCGGAAGTATCGACCCCAATCATTCGACAGTGACGAACTGGTCGGTCAGGACTACGTGGTCCGCACGCTTCGCAACGCCATCTCACTTGATCGAGTTGCTCACGCGTATTTGTTCAGCGGACCGCGAGGAACGGGTAAGACGACGACGGCGAGAGTGCTCGCCAAGGCGATCAACTGCCTGGCTGACGATCCCCGTAACCGACCATGCCAGGTCTGCGCGAATTGCCGTGCAATCAACAATGGCGCCACTCCCGATATTATCGAGATTGACGCCGCGAGCAATCGCGGCATCGACGATATCCGGGACCTCCGAGAGCGTGTCCGATATGCTCCCGCACAACTTCATTCAAAGGTCTACATCATCGACGAGGCCCATCAGATCACCGGTGCGGCCGCCAATGCGTTCCTCAAGACGCTCGAAGAGCCGCCGTCGCACACGCGTTTCATCCTGGCCACAACTGACCCGGAGGAACTGCTTTCCACAATTGTCTCTCGCTGCCAGAGGTTCGAATTTCGCCGCGTCGGCGCTGACGATATGACGCGGCGATTGCAGATGGTGGCGGAGCTCGAAGGCATCCCGGTTGAGGCAGACGCACTGCGCGTGATCGCGCGACATGCCACCGGCAGCTTGCGGGACGCACTCGGACTCCTCGAGCAACTGTCGCTGCTTTCAGGACCGGCTCCCAAAGATTCGGGTGCCGCGGCCATCACCGCCTCCGATGTCACGGCAGCGCTGGGACTGAGCCGGAACGACCGGGTTGAACGCCTCGTCGAGGCGATCGCCCGCCGTGACGCCGGAACAGCTTTGCGCATCGTTCAGGATGCCGTCGACGACGGCGAAGACCCACGCCAGCTGAATCGGCAAATCCTGAGTTACTTGCGCCTCTTGTTGTTCGTGCGATCGGGTGGATCTGCCGAGGCAGATTCCAGAGCGCGCGAACTTGCGGAAACGTTTTCTCTGGGCGAGTTGGCCGTGTTGGCACGCCGGTTTGGCGAGATTGATTTCAGCATCAAGCACGCG
>JAHWJF010000445.1 GCA_019348515.1 Chloroflexota bacterium
TCTACCAGTACCGCATTCTCGACGTCGCGGAGAAAGAGATTGTCGTCTACGACTGGGCTCCGACAGGTCTCAGTCCCGTGCGTACCCC
The DNA here is from genome assembly GCA_019348515.1 of Chloroflexota bacterium. GTDB lineage: Bacteria > Chloroflexota > Chloroflexia > Thermomicrobiales > UBA6265 > JACCXM01. Next base: position 89 of record JAHWJF010000445.1, read on the forward strand.
GCACATGCATATCCCAGCAGCCGGTTCAATCGTCCTTTCACAGCGAGCCGGCTCGCGGTTGTCGGTCCAGAAAACGTACCTGGACGATCTCCATTTCCCGACTGGTCACATCCTCCTCGAGGATATCGTTGAACTCTTGATCCGGGAGTTCCGGGTCGGCAGCCTCCGGGCCGATTGGGAGGACGTTCTGCGGAGCAACCGGGAAGCGGCCGCCCGTGGATAGATTTGGTAGAGATCGTCCATCTGCCCACTGACAACGAACGGCGCTCGATCGCGATTGTTTGCTCGCATGGCCGATTGGGGGCCGTTGTACCGAGACTGTTGCGCTACGTCGGTCTTCAATGCCGACCTCCCCGGCGCGGTCGACGTCGGCTACGGAGCGTCGGGTCAGGAAGGACGCGAGTGATTCGCCCTCCATTACCTGCCGGCTCGAAAGAGCGATGGGCGGGAGACTGGCTCCCGCCCATCGCTCTTTTCACATCGGACTGATGCTTACGCGGGTTTGATGTTCTGATTCACCCGGAACAGATTGTTCGGGTCGTACTTGGCCTTGATGGCGGCGAGGCGGTCGTAGTGCTCGCCGTAGGAAGCGCGGACCCGGTCCTGCCCCTCCTCCATCATCATGTTGACGTAGGCGCCACCGGCGGAATAGGGGTGCAGATCGTTCCAGTAGGACCGCGCCCAGTCGATCATCCGCTCGTTGTCGGCCGGGTCCGGGCTGACCCCGACGATGACCATGCCCCAGTTGGCGTCCCGGTAGTTCCAGGCGGTAGCGTCTTTCGCCACCCGGCCAGCGACGCCGTTAATCGGGTAGAGATGCATCGTCGATTTCCACGTCGGTAGCTGCTCGGCATACTGGATGTGGATATCGACAGCCTCGTCCGGGATCTCCTTGACGAAGTCAGCCTTCCAGTACCACTGGTCCCCCGGTGGGTAGAGGCCGTCGAACATACTCTCCAGCGCCGGGCGCGGAATGGGACCGACCCAGTCGAGGGCCGGCGGGCCGAACTGGGCGCGGATCGGGGCGAAGACTTCCTCGGGAGTGTCGCCGGTGTAGGTCCAGACCACGCCGCACATCTTCTGCAGCCACAACTCCTCGGGGAAGGGCGCGGTGGGGGGAACGGTGAGGAAGGCAAAGAAGCCGTTGAGCTCATCCGGGGCGTTGGTGATGAACTCCCGGTACCAGCGCAGCACCTCACCGGCGCGCTCTAACGGCCAGAGCATCGGCCCGGCGTAGACCGTGCTGACCGGGTGCAGCTTGAAGAGGAAGGAGGTGACGACACCGAAGTTGCCGCCGCCGCCGCGCAGCGCCCAGAAGAGGTCCGGGTTCTCCGTCTCGCTGGCGGTGACAAAACTGCCGTCGGCCAGGACCACGTCGGCTTCGAGCAGGTTGTCGATCGCCAGCCCGAGCTGGCGCGTGAGGTTACCGATCCCGCCGCCAAGCGTAATGCCGCCGACCCCGGTCGTGGAGATGATGCCGCTGGGGGTGCCCAGCCCGAACGCGTGGGTGGCGTGATGCAGCTCACCCAACAGCGCGCCCCCTTCGACGCGCGCGGTACGGGCCTCCGGATCGACCCGGACGCCGTTCATCGCCGCGAGATCGATCACCAACCCATTGTCGACCGTGCCCAGACCGGGGCCGTTGTGACCGCCACCGCGGATGGCCACGATGACGTCGTTGTCGCGCGCGAAATTGACCGCGGCGATGACGTCGGCGACATTGGCGCATTGCGCGATCAGGGCCGGGTGCTTGTCGATCATCGCGTTGTAGATCTTGCGCGCCTCATCGTAGCTGGGGTCGCCCCGTTGGATGAGCGGCCCGCGCATGGCGGCGGCCAGCCCCTCGACAGCTGTCGCATCGATGGTGGTGGTCGTCTCGGCGGTTGTCGTTGCCATGTTCAGCCTCCTTGCTCAATCGCTCTGGCTTCGCGTTCGACCCGGCTCCTTCCGGGCCTGGTCCTAGCATGCCTCCTCCACCCATGGGGCACATCCGCCACGATTACGGATTTCTGGGGTTGATATTCAGGTGGTCTCGTCCGTAATTCTTACGGTGGCGCGTGGCAAGCAGTTAGAGCGACGTGCAGACGTGGTGTTATCCCGAGGTAACCAGGGATCTCGTCGCACCAGCGTGGCGCACCTGATTAGGGAGCTACGAGATTCCTCGCTGACGCTTGGAATGACACATGGTTCGCACTGCGCTTGAGAGCGTGCTGCAAGACTGACCCGCTTGAGCGACGGGAGCGAGGATGGCCTGATAGGGGGCCAGCCCATCGGTTGTGCCTATGTTGCAAGACTGCTCGGTGCTACGGCTCAGGCGTGGCCGCTGCCACGGCATCATTACTGACTTCAGCACCGACGCATTCGGGCGCCGCGGCGATGGCTACCGCCACCCCGCCGGCTCCGCCTCCGCCGCCACCACCACCGGGGGTCGCCACTGGCTGGATCTCAGCCGGGATGTAGCCCGCGGAGCACTCCGGCACGACCACCACCGCCAGCGCCACCACCAGGCCACCGCCATCCCGGTGAGCGTCTGGGGTAGCCGCTACGACAGTAGGCTCTCCAGGGAGTTCCGCCGCGACGGTGGCGATCAGGGCCACGGCCGGATCCTCGCCGCTGTTGCGGACCTCCTGCTCAGAGCGCGGCGAACGGACGAACGAGTCACCCGGCTTCAGGGTGATCTCGGTCCCGGCGGCGATCACCTCATGCATCTCCGCCCCGGTCGCGTTCATCGGCGCGGCCCGATTGACGACCAATGGGGCCGAGGAGAGGACCGTCAGCGTGCCCGATTCGACGACAAGCAGGAGTGACGCGTCGTCGGCAGGTACGGCGTAGTGGGCCCCGGGCGCGAACCGCGCCCACTCGAGTTGGACGCCGGCCGGAGCGGCGATCAGCGGGGCCACGCCTTCGGCAACCGGTTCAAATGTCACGCCAGACGGCGTCGGCGTGATGCCGGCAGCTTCCTGGGCGCGGGTGCCCGATGGTGACACCGCCACGAGCCGTGTGGCAAGCAGGATTCCCAGAACCAGGGCAAGCACGGTGAGGCGGCGCATGAGAGTTCCCTTCGGCGAAGACTATGGGTGGCGATGGCATTTCGTGCTGTCCACGCTACACCTCCCCCGGTCATTGTCAAGCGTGACTGAAGGGCAGCACGAGCCTTCCCGGGTTCTGCAAAACGCTCTCAGTGGAGACCCAGATCCTCCGCCCGCGCGGCCGCCTCGCGCCGGTTGGCGACGCGGAGCTAGTTGAGAATGTGGGCGACGTGGGACTGGACCGTGCGAGCGCCGAGGAAGAGCGCCTC
>JAHWJF010000446.1 GCA_019348515.1 Chloroflexota bacterium
GGCGATGGCGGTCATCGCCCAAGCCAACATCCCCGACCTCGAGCTGGTGACCGCGGCGCAACGCATGGGCGAAGAGACCGCACGGGCAGGCGGGTGGAGCCCGCGAGTCATCGGCGGCCCGATCTCCGGCGAGACAACGGCCGCCGACACGGAGCGCGCGGCGGCGGCGATGGCGGCTAGCGGAGTCGATCTTCTGCTCTTCGCCGGCGGCGATGGCACGGCGCGCAATATCTGCCACGCGATTGGCTGCTCTGTTCCGGTGATCGGCATCCCGAGCGGGGTGAAGATGCATTCGGCGGTCTTTGCCACGGGTCCACGCGCCGCCGGCGAGTTGGCAGTCCTCGCCTTGACATCAGATGCCCCGGTGACCCGTGAAGCGGAAGTCATGGATATCGACGAGGATGCCTTCCGCTCCGGGATCGTGTCCGCGAAGCTCTACGGCGTCCTGCGGGTGCCGGTGGCACGCGGGCTGGTGCAGGGTCTGAAGTCGGGGCGCGGCGCGGGGGAGACGGCGGAGCTGGCGGCGATCGCGGCTGACGTGGTGCGGCAGATGCCCGACGACCGCGTCTCCATCATCGGGCCCGGCAGCACGACCCGCGCCATTCTCGACCAGTTGGGTCTCGCGTCGACGCTCCTGGGCATCGATGTCGTCTATCGTGGCGACCTTCTGCGGCGGGATGCAACGGAGCGAGACCTCTTGACCTATCTCAGCCAGACACCCGGGCAGGTCATCGTCACGCCGATTGGCGGCCAGGGGTATCTGTTTGGTCGCGGCAATCAGCAGATCAGCCCCGAGGTGCTGCGCGCCGTGGGGCTCGAGAACATCATCGTCGTCGCTACACCCAGCAAGCTCGCTGCGCTTGCCGGCGAGCCGCTGCGCGTCGATACCGGTGATGACGCGCTCGACGCGCTGCTGCGGGGATACCGGCGGGTCATCACCGGGTTTGGCATGGAGACCGTCTACCCCGTTGTCTGAACCGCGGTCGTCGGCAGCGCTTCAGGAACGAGGAGGCAGCGATGCGCATCACTCGGGTCGAAAGTCTCATCGTCGATCTCCCGTTCATCCGACCGTTCGTGGTCTGGAGGGGATCGATCCCGAGTAAGCGCCATGTCTTTGTCAGCATCGAGACCGACACCGGTCTCACCGGCTGGGGTGAGGCGTCGCCGTTCCTCTACTACGCTCCGGAAACCGCCGACGACGTGCATCGATTCATCCGGGACGCGATGAGCAGCCTGATGCTGGGTAAGGATCCGCGCGATCTCCGGATGTTGATGGGCACGTTCGAGATGTTCGACGGCCATCTTTTCGCCAAGGCAGCAATTGAAACGGCGTTATGGGATCTATTGGCCCGGGCTGCCGGTCTCCCGCTGTTTCGCCTGCTCGGAGGCGCGGTTCGCCCATCCGTGCCGGTGACTGTCGTTTTGCATGCCGATACTCCGGAGGCGATGGCGGACGAAGCCGAGGACTGGGTCGGGCGGGGATTTTCAAGCCTCAAGATCAAGATTGGCTTTGGAGCGGATGCCGACGAGGCGATGGTGGCGGCGGTGCGGGAACGGGTTGGCGCCGGTCCTCTGATTCGCGTCGACGCCGAAGAGCACTACACCACCAAAGAAGCCGTGGCTCTCGGACATCGCCTCGAGCGGTTCTCCATCGAGCTCATCAGCCAGCCCGTGCCACGCGACGACTGGGCGGGGATGCGCGACCTGCGTGATCGGCTCTCCATCCCGGTGCTGGCCGATGAGGGAATTCATTCACCGGCAGACGTGATGCAGGCGGTACGCACCCGCGCGGCAGATCACATCAACATCAAGGTCCTGAAGTCTGGTGGCTTGCTGGCCACGATGGATATGGCTGCCATCTGCCGGGCGAATCATCTCCCCGTTCTGATCGGCAGCATGATCGAATCGGGGATCGGCAGCCTGGCCGCGGCCCACCTCGCGATCACGCTGCCCGGGGTCTTTTCGACGGAGCTGTGCGGCCCCCTGCTCTTCGCCCATGACGGACTGTCACATCCGCTTACGGTACGGGAAGGAGCGATCTGGCTCGATGCGGACGCTCCCGGTCTCGGGAACACGCCCGATTTGGCTTTCTTAGCGGCAAACCGGGTGACCGACCACGCCTGATCGCGACCTGATGACCTTTTCTTGATCTTCCGGTTCTTAATGCCGACTGCGATGCACATTACGCCTCTGACCTCGAGATTGAAGGAGGCATTGACGGTCTCCTCGTTCAGGCTGTCGAGCCGGGCGACGGCATCACCGGTGGCGGCCTAGAGGCGAAACAGCTCCATGGATCATCCTCCTTGTCCTTGGTATGGGGAGATCGTGGGGAGGATGTCGTTGGTGCAGGCGGCTATCGGCTATCGGCTATCGGCTATCAGCGACTCGTCGTCTTGCTGACAAACGATAAAGAAGGAACGTCAGCCGGCGCACTACACTCCTCCTGCACGCGGCTGGTCCCGAGCGCGCTGCCCGCCACGGGCACGCAGGAAAGGGCCGGATTGCGGTAACACCGTGGGGCCAGCCCCACTCATTTCATTCACTCCGTCAGTAGGAGTTCTCAGATACGAGCCGTCTTGAACGAAGGACGGCTCCGGTTAGCGTCATTGCATCGTGAGGTAGGAGGACGGTTAGATGAAACGGGTTCGCATACTGTGGTGGTTGTCAGCGCTTCTGGTGGTGAGTGCATTTCTTATCGTCAGCACCGAGGCGCCCGCGGCGCTTGGCCAGAGCGCGACGCCGGCCGCGGTGAGCGTGCCCGCTCCAGACTGGATGTTCGTCGTGCACGGGGTGCAGGACCCGTACGCCGGGGTGCTCGCTACTCCCCAGGAGCCGGCCGCAGGGATGCGCTACGTCGGTTTTGATGTCGAGGTGGTGAATGCGTCCGATCAGCCGCTGAACTTCGCCAGCAACGCCGTCTACCTCCGGGACGATGAGGGGTTCAGCTATCGTGGCGGTACCGCTTCCGGCAGTGAGCCACCATTGCAGGGACGCACGATGCCAGGGGGTGAGCGGGCGCGCGGTTGGGTCTGGTTCGAGGTGCCGGAGGGCGCAACGCTGCGCGAAATCGTCCTCGTGCCCACTGCACCGGAGCTGCGGGTCGGGCTGGATGAGGTGGCGAGCATCCCCGGTACGCCGGATCCCATCATGACACCGACGCCGGGCGTCACCCCCTCGCCGGCCGCGACCGCTACGCAGCCCGCGGCGCCAACGGCGACTCCACTACCAACTGAGGCGCCGGCACCCGCCGCGACCGCGACCGCGGTGCCGGGCGCGACCCAGGTGCCGACCTCGGTGATCATCATCGAGGGCGCGGAGACTCCTGAGGGAGTGGTAGCGGCGACCGCGACGCCGGTCGCGACATCGACAC
>JAHWJF010000447.1 GCA_019348515.1 Chloroflexota bacterium
CCAAGGCAACTGCCAATGAGGACCGTCCTTGAACGTCCTCCAGTCGCCTCCCCATTCCACCGGCACATTCTCCTGGACCGCAGCATTCTTCACGACAGCGGCAAGACGGTGGTAGAGCGGCCAGTCCCATCTCACCTCGCCATCGACAACAGGCGCGATATCGACAGCCCGGGCCAGGCCGTCTCGTGCATGGGGAAGATGTCTGCTCCGCAGCGTCTTGGTGGCGCCGGATGCTAGAAGCTTTCGCTGACGCTCAAGCGAGCGGACGCCTTCCAGCACCGCGATGTTGACGTCGCTTAAAATGGCCGCGCGTCCGATCACTCGTGCAAGGTCGGGATGGACCGTGCTCAGGCGTTCACGTGCCTTACTTCCGTGGAGACGGGCCATCCGGCGCCTCCCCATCGTCAGGCATCTGCGAGGGCATACGGGCCACGCGATGCCACCTGGCTTCGATCCAGCGGAGCGCATCGTAGCCGCCGAGCGAGAGCATCGCCGCGGTGAATGCGGCACCACTTTTGGTGAGGCCGAAGAGATGGGTCGCTTGCGTAGCAGCAATCGCCAGCAGCGGAATGATGAGGAGCCGCCGGATCCACCAATGGCGGTCGGGCTTCCGGTTCGCCTCCAGCTCCCGGCCGTATGATGCGGCCATTCCTGCGCCAAGGGCAGCGGCGATGATCAGCGCGGTGCCGGCATCCTCGGCAAGCGTCGGCCACCTCATCGCTGTGGCTCCTCCGCCCTATTCTGTTCATTATCATTGAGGTAGCGAACGACGCGTGCGATGGTCTTCGGCCGTGGCTCACGCCCGTCCCTCAAATCAAAGACGAAGCAAGGATCGCCGACTGCCTCACGCCCGAACCGGGTGGGTGGCATGCGGCGGACTCTGAGGTGTTTTTCGATACGCTGAAGCAACACTGGACTACTCCCGACTCGATAATCTCCTTACGTTCCGAGGCGAAATCCTACTTGTCTAGGAAAACACATGCCGTTATGGACCAATCATGGATGCGGGGGCGCAGCGCGAGATCATCGCTCGGCTTATCGAGGAGCGGCGGGAGGACTTCGCCTCGCTATCGAGACTGCTGGGCAAGAATGCTGCCTACATGCAGCAGTTCATTAAAAGGGGCACCCCCCGGAGACTGAGCGAGGAGGACCGGAAGACCCTCGCGCGCCATTTCGGCATAAACGAGCAGGTGTTACGCGGCGATCGAGCCGTGCCGGAGCCGCGCCCGAGCGCGGGATCGCTCGTCCCCATCGTGCGATTCGCTGTCAATGCCTCCGCCGGCCATGGTGCCCTTCAGGGGGAGGAGGCGAGGTGTCCTCCAATCGCGTTCGATTCCACTTGGCTGAAGCGGCTCTGCAGCGCCCGGCCCGATGACCTCTCGATCATCCACGTCGAAGGCGACTCCATGATTCCGACGCTCGCCGATGGCGACGAGATCATGGTCAATCGAGCGGATGCCACTGCTCGTCTGCGGGATGGCATCTATGTGCTGCGGCACGAAGATACGCTTTTAGTGAAGCGGCTGTCACTTAATCCGTCGACCCGCAAGCTCACCATCTCGAGCGACAATCCCGCTTATCCCACCTGGCCCGAATGCTCGCCTCGAAACGTAGACGTCATAGGTCGGGTCGTGTGGAGCGGGCGGCGGATACGTTAGCGCAACTCGGATATTCCTACAAAATTCGAAGCGCTCAATTTTGTAGGACACTAATAGGAAATATGCAGGTAATTCTCTGTTTGTTCCGGTGAGGCGTTGAAGAGGATTTCTTCCTGTCACCCTCGGCGCCTCCCGGACACGGAGACTCGCGATGCGGCTGAAATTTTTGCTTGCCGGAGCCTGCGCCCTGTGCGCGGCCGCTCCTGCCTTTGCGACTGAAACCATCACCTACAGCTACGATGCGCGCGGGCGGCTGGTGCAGGTCGCGCGGACCGGAACGGTGAACAACGGCGTCACCACCACCCACCAATATGACCGGGCCGACAACCGCACCGTGAAGACCACCACCGGCTCGCCCAATCCGGGGCCGCCGTAAGGGGATCCCCACGAAGTGGTACTTCGTGGGGAACCCATTCAATCGGGTCGAAGCGGTACTTTGACCCCGGCACATATCTGAGGCGCTATCGCGCCACATTCTGGAGACTTGAAATGAAGAACACGTCCTTCCGGGCGCGAACCCTTGCGTGCGCCCTGCTTGCTTCCACCGCAACCTGCGGCCTCACCGCCACTCAGGCGCATGCCCAGACGGCAAACCAGCCCTTCTACCGCAATCTCGACGCGAACGGCGTCGATCTCGCGCACGGCGACCTCGTGCTCAACTTCATCGAAGGCTCGATCGGGTCGGGAGACGGCGCGCTCGCGCTTGTCCGGACAGGCACCGGCAACAGGAGCCATCAGTGGGACGGCATTGATCTGCAGCTGGGCACAAATTCTTCTGGACAGAAGATCGTCACCGTCGGCTTCGGCCCTCGTTGGGAACAGTTCACGCGCAACTCGGACGTCGCCGAGGCGAACGGCTCCACGCTCACCGCCGCCGGCCCAAACCGGTATGATCATCGTACGGCCGACGGAACATTGACGGTGTTCGGCAATCCGACCGGCGGCACGGACACAAGCTCCAACTTCTGCACCGACACTGCGATTCAATCGCAGTGCCAGATGCTGCCGCTCTCGATCACGACGCCGGACGGCAAATCGGTCAGCATCCTCTGGGACATCTGGACCGACTGCTCTATCCAATGCACCTATTCAGCCCGTATTTCGAGGATCTCGAACAGCTTCGGCTATTCGATCGACTTCAGTTATGCTTCTGGCGGCGACAGCGGCTCTTCGGGGCCGCCACCAACTTGGTTCCAGCGAACCGGCGCTACGTTCAACAATAACGCGAGCAGCAGCCTGGAATTCGGGAGCGTGAGCTACACGTATCCTGAAGCCGGGGTGGTCGAAGTCACGGACATGGCGGGGCGGACCTGGCGGGTGAGTTCGGATGCGCAGGGGCGGGTGACGGGTCTCCGCCGCCCCGGCGCAGCCTCGAACACGACCACCATCGCCTATGACGGAACCACGAACCGCGTCGTTTCGGTGAGCGACGAGGGCGTCAGCACGAGCTACGCCCGCTCGGTCTCTGGAAGCACCGCCACAATGACGGTGACCAACGCGCTGAACCAGCAGGCGGTCGTCACCTCGGATCTCAATATCGGTCGGCCGACTTCGGTGCGGGATGCGCTGGGGCGCACGCGCAGCTTCCAATATGATTCTTTCGGTCGGCTTACCCGCTCGACCGAGCCGGAGGGCAATTTCGTTCAATATAGCCGCGATGCCCGCGGCAACATCACCGAAACGAGAGAGGTCGGAAAGCCGAACTCCGGC
>JAHWJF010000448.1 GCA_019348515.1 Chloroflexota bacterium
TGTTCCCGGCATGTCCCGGATCAGCGTCGCCGTCGCCTCATCGCCGCGTGATCCGCAACGCGCGATGTCCCCGGCGGGGATCAGGACCGGAGGCCGGCCCCTCACCTGAGCGGCGCCGCGCTCCCCTTGCCAGGCTAGAGGCACCGCGATTGCCGGAGCATGTGCCGTCTGCTCGTCGCCGGGGAAGCCAGCGAAGCCACTCGTCATCGCTCCGGCGAGCAACACGGCCGACACCACCCCAACCTGGGCCATCGTGTCTCGTTTCTCCCGCCACCGGAGTCTGAGTCGGCCTGGGTTCATATCAGTCAGATGGCGGAATTGGCTGAGCGCATCGTCGATTCCCATCTCGCTCGTCTTCGTACCCCGGTCCACGTCGCCGGGATGGCTCATGCCTGACCGCGTCGAGGTTAGACAATGTCCACGGCAACGGGTGTACTAGCTCCTCCGGGCGATGGCTTCCAGGCAACCCGAGCACTATGATGCAGGACAGAGGGAGGCACATGCTCGAGAGCGCACCCCATATGCCCGATGAATTAGTGAACGGCCATCCACCCGGCGGCGGATTGGCGTTGGTGCGGCGCGCGGTCAGTCCCAGGCTGCGGGACGTCACCCGCGATTACTGGGGATACGCCGAGCAGACCGGAGCTCCGTTGCGACGGCGGGAGCTGCCGTCGGCCGATGTCATCGTCATCGTCAATCTTGGCGAGCCCTTGCTGGTCGAGCAACCACGGTCGGCCGTCAGCATCATCCCCACCGGTGGCGGTTTCGTGGCCGGGCTGCACGAGACCTACGCCGTGACCGAGACCGCCGGCAGCCAGGCCGGCGTCGAGCTGCGCCTCTCCCCGCTGGGGGCGTACCGGCTCCTGGGAGTGCCGATGGATGCGCTTAGCAACCGCTCCGTCGCGTTCGATGCGCTCCGCGGACCCTGGGCGGTCGAATTGGCGGAGCGATTGCAAGGGGCATCCACCTGGGACGCTCGCTTTGCCATCCTCGATACCGCGCTGGCGACTCAGCTGTCCGCGGCCACCGTCCCATCGCCGGACGTTATCTGGGCCTGGCGGCAACTGGTCGCCTCCGGCGGCAGGGTGCCGATTGCGACGCTGGAGGAGCTTGTCTGGAGTCCGAAACGGCTCATCGCCCGTTTCCGGGAGCAGATTGGCCTGCCACCGAAGCAGGCCGCCCGGCTGCTGCGCTTCCAACGCGCGACGACGCTCATCGCCGCCGCCGGGTCTCCGGACTGGGGAGCGGTGGCGCGGTCGTGCGGCTACTACGACCAGTCCCATCTGATCCATGAGTTCCAGCGCTTCGCTGGCGACACCCCGGAAGGACTCTCCCGCCGCCGGCTGGCGACCGGTGGCGGCTTCGCCGCCGATTGAGTTTTCGCCACGGGAGATCGATGGACCATCACATCTGCGTCACCTGCGGCGCCCAGTTCACGGGGACGGCCGAGCCACCCGCGACCTGCCCCATCTGCGAGGACGAGCGCCAATACATCGGACATGAGGGGCAGCGGTGGGTCACCCTCGACCAGGTCCGTGATGATCACAGCAACGTCATCGAGTCTGTTGAACCCGGTCTCACGGGAATCGCGACCGAACCGCGCTTCGCCATCGGCCAGCAGGCCCACTTGATCGAAACGCCCGCCGGCAATCTGTTGTGGAACTGCATCAGTCTCGTGGACGACGACACCGTCGCCGCCGTAGAGCAGCGGGGTGGATTGGCGGCGATCGCCGTGTCCCACCCCCATTTCTTCACTGGAATGGCGGAATGGAGCGGGGCGTTCGGCGGTGTCCCGATCTACCTCCATGCCGACGACCGCGAGTGGGTGACCCGGCCCGACGATGCCATTCGATTCTGGCGGGGAGAGACGGCGGACCCCCTGCCGGGGAGTGGATTGACCCTCATCCGTTGCGGCGGCCACTTTCCGGGGAGCTGCGTGCTGCACTGGCCCGATGGCGCCGGCGGTGCCGGAGCACTGCTCACCGGCGATACGATCACGGTCGTCAGTGACCGGCGCTGGGTGAGCTTCATGGAGAGCTACCCGAATCTCATTCCGCTCGGAGCCGGCGCCATCCGCCGCATTGTGGCCGCGGTCGAGCCGTACCCCTTCGAACGCCTCTACGGCGGTTGGTCCGGAAGCGTCGTGGGCTCCGACGCGAAGGGGTCGGTTCGCCGCTCCGCAGAGCGCTATCTCGACCGCATCGGCGGGTAATGGGCGTGGGGTCTTGCGTCTCACGGGAACCGGACGAGCGTCCAGGCGAAGCATCCCGCTCGCTAGCAGCGTCTTCTCACATTCCCCGATCGAGTAGGTCAAAAATCTCCAATACGAACACCTGTGCGGATTGCTATCGTCATCCCAGCCGCCCTTTTGTGAAGAATGTTCCAAGCAAAGCAGGTTCCTGATGCAAGCCGCAACCCGGACGGACGCGGGACAGGTCACCATCTATCCGATTCTGGGCTACCGCGATCTCCCGGCCGCTATCGACTGGTTGTGTCGAGTGTTCGGCTTCGAGCCACTCGAGCTCGTGAAAAACGAGGATGGCACGTACGCGCACGTCGAGTTGCGGCTGGGGGACGGCGTGATCATGCCCACCAGGCGACGGGACGATGTCAACCCCGAGAACCCCTGGGAGAGACCGATGACCACCCAGGGCTTGTACGTCGCGCTCGACGGCGTTGACGCGCACTACGAGCGAGCCATGGCTACTGGGGCGGAGATCGTTCGTCCACTCGCCGACACCGACTACGGCTCCCGGGAGTACTCGGCCCGCGATCTCGAGGGAAACCTCTGGAGCTTCGGCACGTATCGACCGCGGACCGCGTAGCCCACGCGCCGGATCGTGGGCCCGGGTTTCGGCGTCACTTAGGGCCACCCTGGGCGATTGCCGCCAGTTGGGTTGGTGGACGCGGTGCTGGCCAGCGTACCTCTGCCGCCACCGGCCGGCTTTCCTCGGGCCGTCACCGGCGTAGTTGCAAAGGCGAAGGAGGTTTCCCGCTCGCTGAGGGTCACGCGGCTGAGGTGACTGGGGTGCCGGAGGCCGGCGTCTCCATCCCCCCGGCCTCACCTGACGGCAGGTCGAGGCAGGTGGGTTGGTAGGGGACTTGCTCCGGATCGCCGACCAACTGGCGCCACTCGTCAAGCGTCAGGTTGCTCCAGACCCGCGTGCAGACTAGGTCGGCCAGGGTCTCCGCGCGCGGCAGCCATAACTGCACCGTCCCGTCGTCGCTGGCTGAGGCCAGCGTCTGTCCGTCCAGGGCGAACGCGACTGACCAACCCACGCCCTCATGACCCGTCAGAATGGCAGGAGCCGCATGGGGATTGGTGAGGTCCCATAACCGTACCGTTCCATCACCGCTGCCGGAGGCT
>JAHWJF010000061.1 GCA_019348515.1 Chloroflexota bacterium
TGGAGTATCTCGACAGGCAATAGGTGCTCCCGCCCTGATGGCCGAGGTCCGGAATCTCTTCAAAGCCGGTCTCTTCCGGCGAGCGCTGCGCCGTGTTGGCTGGCAACGGGGCCGGCTGCATCAGTCCAGAGACTTGCGAATTCGCCGGATCGTCCCACCCCGGGAAATCCTCTCCCCAGGTGATCACTTGGCCGCCCTGGCCCTGCTGGATGGCGGTGAATTGTCCACCCCAGTCGTAGGTCGTTACCGCCGACGGCATGTATTGCTGCAGCTCTCGCATGTAGTCGACGCCGGTCACGGCCTGCTCGTCATTCAGGGAGCACATGCCGTCCGCAGTGAAGACTGACCCTCCGTGCGACCAGACATACGCGGTCATGTCACATTCGAGGGAGTAATGACCTGACTTCATCTGGCCCACTGTGCCGTAGGTCCCGTCGGCGCTCATCGCGTCGTTGATGGCCTTGGCGTGCGACAGGTACTCCTCCATAGTCGTGGCCGGCTGGAGACCCAGTTCGTCGTAGATGTCCTGCCGGTAGAAGTACATGAAGATCGGCACATCGCAGGGGAAGCCGATCATCTTGTCGCCGTACATCGCGATGTGGCGGACCAAGGGCTCGAGGAAGTCCTCGATGTCGTAATCCGGCATCGCCAGGTCCGGCTTGGAGGAGAGCAGCTCCCGCGGATCAAAGGTGTCGTTGATAAAGCGCCCGACCCATGCCTGGTCGAAGTAGTAGATGTCGTTGGCGCCAGCCTGGGTCGCCGCGTCCTGGCTCACCTTGGCCAGCACCTGATCCAGGGGAACCACTTCCCAGTTGACCGTGATCCCGGTCAGCTCTTCGAAGAGGGCTGCCTTCAGGTTGATGATGGCCCGGCTCGGCGGCGTCTCCTCGGAGACCACCTTGATTGACGCGCCAGAGAACTGCCCTCCCACATCCCGCAGGAAGGCATTGATCTCTTCGGGTTGCTGGTCCGCGGTCATCTCCTGCCGGGCGGGAGCAGCCCAGGTCCGTGCTCCGCGGGTCGGGCCCGCGCTCAACGCGACGCCTGCGACCGCCAGCACCTTCACCATGGCGCGGCGGGAGATACGGCCACCCCGGTAATCACGGATCGCGCGGTTAATCGCCATCTTGTCGCGGAAATCGAACGTCTCGTTCACCTTCGCGTTCTCCTCGGTCGGCCCGGCAACGGCGAGCGGGCACGATGCGTCGATCGGCGAAACGCGCTCTGACCCGAGCGCGCTTGGTCGGCGGTCGTCATGTCACCTCATAGTCCGGCTCCACTCCCTCCTTCCCGCGCTGGCGGGCCACTGCAGCGGGTGCCCCATCCCCCGCTCGTTCGCTCCTGGACAGTGCCGATGCACTTTATCCGCCGGAGCCGTCACGGTTGACCGACACACGCGACGCACCCGGCGCCTACTTGACCGCGCCGAGGGTCAGACCCCGGACAAGGTGTCGCTGCACGATCAGGATGAAGACGAAGATCGGGACCATCGATGCGACGCCGAGGGCAGCAAGATAGCCCCACTCGGTAGCGAATGCCGTCGTGAAGGTGGAGGACGCCACCGGCACCGTACGCACCACTCCGGTCGTCAGGACCAAGGAGAGCAGAAACTCGTTCCAGGAGAAGATGAACGCGAGCACCGCCGTGGCTACAAGCCCGCCTCGGACAAGGGTCAGGCTGTTCAAAAAAGCGCCGAACCGCGTGGCGCCGTCGACCATCGCCGCGTCGTCGAGATCGCGCGGGACCTCATCGAAGAAGCTCATTAGCAGCAAAACCGCGAGTGGGACGTTCATGGCCGCATGGACCAGGATCAGCCCGTGATACGTATCGATCCAGCCGAGCCTCTGGAAGATGAAGAACAGGGGGAAGGCCGCCACGATCGGCGGCATCATCCTTTGGGAGAGGATCCAGAACGCGAGGTCCTTGCGCCAGCGCAACGAGAATCGGGACATCGCGTAGGCGGCGGGAGCGGCGAGCAACAGCACGAGCGTGGTACTGCCGACCCCGACGAACGCGCTGTCGCGCAAGTAGGGGATCGAGAAGAAAGTCGATCCTCCCGAGCCGCGGCCAACTGACCCGGTTGTCTCCACGTTGAGTTGCGTGGGATCGGCGTTGCCGAGCACGACGCGGTACCAATTGAGCGTCGGATCGAAGTCGAACAGCTTCGGGGGAACAGACAGAATCTCCTGTGTCGGCTTGATCGAGGATAGACCCCACCAGAGGATGGGCAACAGGAAGATTCCAGCCACTGCGGCAGCTGCAAGGGTGCGCACGAGGTATCCCCAGTCAATCCGGCGGTGAGTGCGTGGCCGCTGGATCGAACTGGGGTAGACCACCGCGCTCATCGATCCCTCATCATTGTTGCCCGCCCTACCAACCGACCTTGAATACGCGGACGAAAAGACTTGCCACCAGGATGGCGAGCACAAAGATCAACAGACCAAGCACCGACCCGTATCCCCACTCGATGGTGGTGAACGAGCGCTGGTAGGCGTAAAAGCTGATGACCTCGGTCCTGGTTCCTGGACCGCCCGATGTGAGCACGAAGATGTAGTCAAAGACCTTGAGCAGATCGACCAGCCGGAACAGAACGGCGACCGCGATCATTGGCCGCAACATCGGCAGCGTGATAGTCCAAAACGTCTGCCAACTCGTTGCGCCGTCGACTTGAGCTGCTTCCAGCGGATCGTTGGGAAGCGCTTTGAGTCCCGCGAGCAGGATTAGCACGAAGAATGGCGTCCACTGCCAAATGTCGGGGATCAATACCGCCTGGATCGCGTACTTCCCGGTCCCGCCAAGCAGTGGCTCGACCTTGTCGGTGATGCCGATCTGTTGCAGGTAGTACGACAGGGCGCCATAGTCGGGGTTTTCGAGGACTTTGAACATCACGGCCGCGACGGTCGGCGGCACCACCATGGGCAGGATCATCAGCGACTGCCAAAGAGCGGCGCCCCACACGCCGCTGTTGAGCAACACCGCGATCGCCAAGCCGAGCATGAATTCGATGGCCAGTGCTGAGGCGACGTAGATCCCGGTCGTCGCCAAAGCGGCTCGCACGCGGCCACCGGGCTCGACGATCTCCTGGATCAGCCGCTGCCAGTTTTCGAATCCGACCGGCTCGATACGGCCGGTCATCGGATTGAACTCCCGAAAGCTATTCCAGATGTTGTAGAGGAAGGGGTAGACGCCAATAACCAGGAGTAGCAGGATGACTGGGAGAAGCCACACCCAGGGATGATCGGAGCTAGCGAAGCGGCGAGATGCGCGCGCTCCTGGACGCCGGGTGACCAGATGCTGATCATGTCGGCCATCGATCGTCGCGATCTGGTCGACATTCGCCATTGCCGCTCCTTGGGCGAGCCAGATCACCACACTCGGCTGCCGGGCCACGCATGTCCCCTCGATCCCGGAGGCTCGTGCAGGGGCCGCGACCGTATCATGTGTTCCGAAGGCTGTCAACGAATCGCCGCACTAATGTGCGGATCTTGCGCAAATGCTACAGCGCACGCGTCGACCAAGGCGGGCCGGTGCAATGCTTGGAGATTGGCGATGAAGGACCGCGCAGTCGCCCGCTCATGGTTGGGGTGGCGCTTAATCCGAGCTCCGTACCGAGAGTTCGATCCTGCGAACAATCTGATTGGCGCTCGGCGAAGGAGCGGGAACGACAATGAGAGAACGGGGGGCGCGTGATAACGATGCGCGCGAGGACTGGCTGCAGCTCGCCGACGTGGCGCGGCAGTATTACCTCGAGGATTTGACGCAGGAGCAGATTGCGCGGGGGATCGGTGTCTCTCGGTCGCACGTGTCCCGCATGCTGAAGGAGGCGCGCGAGTGCGGTATCGTCGAGATCCGCATCCACCATCCATTGCGGAGGGCGCCCGACCTGGAACAGAAGCTTCTTGACGCTTTGCCGCTTTCTGCCACGCTGGTGCTGGCCACGGCAGAGGATTCGCAAGGTGCTCCCCTGGAGCCGGACGCGAGCAGAGACGTAGCCCAGCAGCTCGGCGCGCTGGCGGCTCGCTATCTCAACGAGCGGATTACGGATCATGCCATCGTTGGGGTCGGATGGGGCTCGACGGTCTACCATGTGGTCACCAGCGGCTACTTTCGACGCAAGCAGGGCATCTCCGTCGTTCAGCTCATGGGGAGCGTCGGCGGAGCCACCCCGGACATCGACGGCGGCCAGGTCGCCTCGCGGCTCGGACGCGCCCTGGATGGGAAGATCTATTACCTGCAGGCTCCGATGGTCGTCACGGATGCGGGCGTGCGAACCGGGCTATTGCGCGATCAGCACATTCGCAAGACGCTGGAGTTGGCCCGGCGTGCCAGTGTGCTCCTGGTCTCGGTTGGGGCGGTGACACAAGCGTCGGGCATCTTCAGGGCCGGCTATCTCACCGAGACGGATCTCGAATACATCCAGGGTCAGGGCGCTGTGGGCGACATCTGCGGCGTGTACTTTCGCCAGGACGGTTCGCCGTGCTCGCTGGAATTAGAGGAGCGCACGATCGCCGCCGGCGGGGATGCGATGCGCCGCGCGGGGTTGCGCGCCGGCGTCGGCTGGGGCGCCGCAAAGGCGCTCCCCAGCATCGGGGCGATCCGAGCCGAACTCATCAATACCCTTGTGACCGACGAAGAGTGTGCGAGAGAGATGCTGAACATCATTGCCGGAGAGATCGTCGATGCTGCCGGCAGTATGCCCGGAGCTGCGCTCGCCGCCTCCTAACCGTGCTCGTCCGCATTTGCGGCGGCTGTCAGCTCAGTCAAGCGGTCCATGGCATCCTTAATCGCCGGGAAGAGATGGACGTAGACCTCGCGGTAGAGGCGGTCGTACGCTGCGGACTCGTCTGAACGAGGAAGGACGATCTCGGTTGTGTCAGTCATCCCCTGAGCCGCTTCCCCAGGCGTGGCAAACCACCCTGCCCCCCAAGCGGCGAGCACGCCGGCGCCTAGGTTGGTCGCGTCGGCCGAGCGCGCCCGCAGGACCGGGGCGCCGAGAACGTCAGCCATGATCTGACGCCAAAGCGGGGAGCGCGAGCCACCGCCCAGGATGACGTGCTCCGTCAGCGGGGTTTCGGTTGAGGTGGCAATCCCCTCCATGGCCAGCCGGTGCTCGAAGGCGATCCCATCGAGGATGGCGCGATAGAGATGATGGCGCCGATGCGCGGTGGTCCAGCCTATGACCAGTCCGGTAGCGGCGGGGTCCCAGTAGGGGTTCATGACGTTGTTCCAATACGGAACCAACACCAATCCGTCTGCGCCTGGGCGCAGCGCGGCGGCTTCGCGCTCGTACACGTCGAAGGCCTCGTCCTGGAGCCGAGGATCGGCGAAGTGGTCCACGAACCAATTGACCGTAGCCGTGCCTCCGCGCAGCACAGACTCCAGCACGAAGGTCCCGGGAATTGGGCCAAAGCAGGTGCGGTAGGCGCGGTCCGTCACGTAGCGGTCCGAAAGCGCGCCGCCAGCGACCGCCGTCCCGAGATTGACAAACGCCCGGCCCGGACCCGTGACTCCAGCCCCGAGGCTCGCCGCCTGTCCGTCACCCGCACCGGCAACAATGGGTGTCTGCGCGACGAGACCGGTCAGTAGCGATGCGTCCTCGGTGACAGCACCGATAACCGTGCCAGGCGACTCAATGGTGACGAACTGCTCTGCTCGGAGACCGA
The DNA here is from genome assembly GCA_019348515.1 of Chloroflexota bacterium. GTDB lineage: Bacteria > Chloroflexota > Chloroflexia > Thermomicrobiales > UBA6265 > JACCXM01. The sequence goes on from JAHWJF010000061.1 coordinate 5,664, forward strand.
TATCTCCGATCAGGTCGGTCGCCCACACCCCTCGATCCATGTCGACCAGGCCCATGGGATCGGCCGAGGCGAGACTCGTCGCCCAGTTGCCCGAAAGCCGGTGGACCAGGAAAGCGTGGACGTCGATGATGCGCGCCGCGTCTCGAATGACATCCGGCTCGTGCTCCGCGAGCCAGACCAACTTGGGTAGCGATTGGGTCATCGAGGGTGGACGCCCTGTCAGAGCGTGTAAGGCGTCATTGCCAAACTGGCGGTCCAACGTATCCAGCTGGCGGCGCGATCGTTCGTCGAGCCAGAGGATCCCGTTTCTGAGCGGGGTTCCCGTGGGACCGACCGGCACAAACGTCTCGCGCTGGTGGGTCACGCAGATCGAGGCGATCCGTTGCGGGTTGACGCGACTCATCACCTGGCGCGTGGCCTTGGTGGTCGCGTCCCACCACTGATTGGCATCCTGTTCACCCCACCCGGGATGAGGCGTTTGCAGGTGGAGGGGAGCTCGGCCCTCCGCCACGGCAACGCCATTGCGATCCCAGGCGACAGCCTTGCTCGCGGTTGTGGAGCAGTCGATCCCAAGCACGAGGTCGGCATTCACGGCGGCACTCCCTAGGTGGTCGTGAGGCTACGAGTACTAGGCACGGTCGTGCAATATCGTAACCATTGTGCGAAGCATTCCGCCGTCAAGACCCAATCCTCCGCTAGAATCTGCTTGCTCCTTGCGCGCAATGCAAAGACCAAAGAACCTTGGCACGAACGAGAATCAGCAGAAGGATGACCTAATGCAGGCGGCAGTCTTCTATGCCCCTGGTGACGTGCGGATCGAGGATATTCCAGTTCCCACGGCTGGTACCGGTGAGGTGGTCGTCCGTATCCATCGCGCCCTGACTTGCGGGACCGACCTGAAAACCTTCCGACGGGGCCATCCCACCATCATGCAGCATGTGCCCACGCCGTTTGGACACGAGTTTTCCGGCGAGATCGTCGCGGTAGGCCAAGGGGTGGAGGAGCGCTGGCGACCAGGTATGCGGGTAGTGGCCGCGAACAGCGCCCCCTGCAATCACTGTCACTATTGCCGTTTGGGACGCCAATCGCTGTGCGAGAACTTGTCATTCTTGTGGGGCGCCTACGCGGAGTACATTGCGATTCCCAGCCCCATCGTCGAACAAAATCTCTATGAGATCCCGGACGGGATGTCGTTCGAGGCCGCGGCGCTAACCGAGCCGCTGGCCTGCGCGGTTCACGGTGTCGCTGAGACCCCGATCGCCGTTGGCGACATCGTCGCGGTCAACGGGGCTGGCCCGATCGGGCTCATGTTCGTACGGCTGGCCGCACTGCGAGGGGCACGAGTAATCGCGAGCGATCTCAGCCCGGCGCGCTTGACCGCCGCGCGTGCGCTCGGCGCGTCCCAAACCATCTGCGTGCGCGACGTGGACGATCAGGTTGCGGCCGTGCGCGTGTTGACACCCGGGGGCCGAGGCGTCGACGCGGCGATCGAGGCGGTTGGATTACCGGAGGTCTGGGAGAAAACGGTGCAGATGGTTCGCCCTGGAGGGACCGTGAACCTTTTCGGCGGCGCGCAGGGAGGTTCGGCGTTCAGCGTGAGCACGACGCTGCTGCACTACAGCGAGCTGACGATCAAGGGCGTGTTCCATCACACCCCGCGGTACGTCGAAACCGCGCTCTCGCTTCTGGCCAGCGGCATGGTGCCGGCGGATGCGTTTATCACCGGTGAGCGCCCACTGGTGGATGTGATCGATGCGTTGGAGGCCATGGGCCGCGGCGAGGTAATCAAGTACGCGATCGTGCCTCCAACCATCAGCAACGCCGCCTGATTGTGACCTCGGAGAACGGGTCCACGCCGTTCGATCTGATCGTCATCAGCGCCGGGATCAACGGCGCGGGGATTGCCCGCGGCGCTGCGCTGCGGGGATTGCGTGTACTGCTCGACAAGGTCGATATCGCTAGTGGGACGATGTCGTGGTCGACGCGACTGATCCATGGTGGACTGCGCTACCTGGAGCATCGCGAGTGCGGATTGGCCCACGAGTCATTGCGGGAACGGGAGTGCCTACTGCACCGTGCCCCGTCCCTCCAGCCGCAGCACCGGTTGCAGCCCTTCCAGGGCGGGGGCGTGCGGCTTGCGCAGGTCGCTCCCGTCAAGAATGCCCCACAGGTGCGGCTCCCCGCACAATCGCTCCACCCCGTGCGCTCGTAGCGTAGCAGTCAGCGCCTCGGGGTCGAGATCGGAGCGGTGGGTGGTCTCTCCACGCAGCATGCGCCGGATACGCCGCTCGATATGCAGTCCTGCGGCCAGCCGAGAGGGAAAGGCCGCACCGCTGGGCAGGCAACTGGCGCAGGGATCAGGATACTTCCGTGGGTACGGCGCAACACATCACGCCGTTCACAATGTGCCCCTCGCGAGACTGGTGTTCGTTCCCCAGCACGATGGTCGTCTGCACCGAGGCACCATCGGCGCTATCGAGGCGAGCCACAACTTCACCAGTGGCGGCGTAGAGGCGGACGGGGAAAATGGCAGCACTCCTCTTGATGAACGTGTTGAAGCCAGCATACCGGCGAGCAACGAAGAGGAGAACGCCGCCTGACCATTTGGGACAGGAATCAGACTATTCGGGGCGGCTCCGGTCGCCCCACGTTCATGCCCTTGGCTGTTCGTCTTATGTCGAGGGCTGGGAGATCGCTGCGTGAGCATGTGCCCCACTATCCACAACGTATCCACATCACAATACGCCTGAGAGCAGCCTCCGCTGCACGGCGTGCAATAGGTGACCCCAATCGATCTGATCGACAAGACGGCGGTGATCAGACGTCCCTGCCAGAACGCGTGCATCCTATAGGTCGAGCGCTTCGTGAGGGAAGCGGACCCTAATTGGCGCACCCGCGCTACAGGCGGCCTCTCCTCAAACGAGGGTTCGATACATGCCGTCCGTGATTAATCTGGAAGTTCAACGATTGGGAGCTGAAAGGGGCACCGCTGCGGCTTGAAGTCGGTCCGCGCGATGTCGTCGCCGATCAGGCGGTCGCTGTCCGGCGCGATTCACGGGAGAAGCAAGCCATCCCACTCACCGCGTTGGCGCAGACAATCGAGACATTGCTCGGTGAGATCCAGGTGGGTCTTTTCAGCGCCGCCAAACGGATGCTCGACGAGCACACCGCCGAGGTGGAGAGTTCTGAGGAGCTCGCAGCGCGAGTCGCGGCCAATGCCGGGTGGTCACTGGCTCACTGGTGCGGCGAGACCAGTTGCGAGTCCCGAGTGAAGGCCGAGACGAAGGCGACGATCCGCTGTATTCCGCGCGATCTCCCGCCCGATCCGGGCCGGTGTGTTATCTGCGGATCAGCCAGCAAGCGCCGGGTTATCTTCGCCCGCGCGTACTGAGTGCGGTAACACGGAGTGAGCGTCGCCCTGAGCCCGCGAGCAAAGCGCGGAACGACCACGCTGCTCCCGAGTTCTTGGTCCGGATCCCCTCATGGGCAATGGCTACCGAACTCCCGGTAACTGGGTGGCTCGGCTCCGTGGTATTCATGGCAGAGGGTGACCAATCGGTCGACCAGGACGTTGAACAGCCGCTCGCCCTTCTCGGCCGAGGCGACAAACGGGTCGCCCATCACGCCGTGCGCCATCTCACGGCGGCGCTCCGGGAAGACGGCATAGCGCTGGACAGCCTCACTGAAGTGACGCCGCCACTCGTCCTTGACTGCGACGGTCATGTCGACGAGCTCGGGTCGGAGATAGAGCTGGAGACTCGTTTCCCATTCCCCGCCGTGGCCGATGCTCCCGGCGTCGGCCTCGCTCCAGGCGGCCAGTTCGTCCTTGGCCATGTTCCAGTAGGTGATCGCCAGCGCCCAGACGTCTTCCTCGGCTAGCTTGACCGAGGCGTCCCAGGTCGGCGCCTGGTTGCCGCCGTGGCCATTGAGCATGATGATGCGCTTGAACCCGTTGGCCCAGATGCTCCGGCAGACGTCGCAGAGCACGGCGATGAAGACCTCCAAGCCGAGCGTGATCGTGCCAACCTCGCCCATGTTGTAGTGGGTGAAGCCGTACATGATCGGCGGGGCAACGATCACCGGGAAGTCGTCGATCGCGTCCGCGGCATGGATCGCCAAATGGTAGGGGATGCTGATGTCGACGTCCTGGGGACAGTGCGGTCCATGCTGCTCGACGGAGCCAACCGGGACAATCACGACCGGGCGGTCCTCCAGTGCGGTCAGCAGCTCGTGGCGGGACATTTCCTGCCACAGGACCTTCTCACCAGAGGCTGGGCGAATGAGCATCAGTGACCTCCGCAATCATGTCCGAATAGATGCCCCGTCGAGCACCACGCGCATGCGCTCGACGATGATGCTCTCGTCTCCCGGTCGTAAGCAGTGGGTACTGATCATCAGGCCATCAGACTCGGCGTTGATATGAACTGATGGCTGACCCGCTATCAGCGCGTCGCGCACTACCTGGGGTGACCACGCATCTCCGGCCGGAAAGACCCGAACAACCGGCGCTGGCCATAGCTCCCAGTCGCCCTCGATCTCGCAGCGGAGATCGTTGCGGCTGGACAGGCCGTCACAGATCATCTCGGCCTGGCCGGTATGCGCGGCAAGGTCGGCTTCATGGTCGTGCCGCATGAAGAGGTCGAGGGCCACCCAGAGACCAACCATCGCTTCCTTGCTGACCTTCATGCCGCGGCCGATCGCGGCATGAGGATTCCCGTTGGCGCGAGCCCCGGCGATCAGATCAGCGCGCCCGGCGAGGAACCCGGAATCTTGCGGCCCGCGGATCCCCTTGCCTCCGCTGTACATCACGAGATCCGCGCCCATGCGGATCCAGCGACGTAGGTGGTCGACGGGTGGCAGGGTCGAGGCAGCATCCACGATCACGGGTACGCCCCGGTCGTGGGCAATCGCCACCACCGTCGGAAAATCGAGTGCGACTGGACCAATATTGCGCGAGTCATGATAGGCCACGGCCGCGGTTCGCTCGGTGATCGCCTGCTCCAGCTCCCGTGGCTCGGTCGCCTCTGGACGGCCGATCTCGACGAGCAGAGCACCCCCGACCCGGTACATCTGATCGTAGTTGATCCGGTGGCTGCGGTGGATGACGATCTCGTTGCGCTTCCCGTCGCTATCGGGAAGCCGCCGGATCCGCTCGGGGTCAGTCCCGGCGACGCACGCCGCCGCGGTGAGTGCCATGGCGGCCGCCGAACCAGATGTCACATAGCCCGCCTCCGCGCCGGTGACTTCGGCTATGCGCTCGCCCACTCTGGCGTTCAGTTCGTCAAGGACCACGAACGCCTGCGCCGCCTCTGCCATCGCGGCGGTGACCTCCTGCGGCATCAATGTCCCGCCGACCGCCGTCGTCGCCCCCCGCCCGTTGACAATGGTGCTCACCCCGATCCGGTCATAGATGCTCGCCGTGAGCACCGCGGCTCGCGGGGCAGTGTCGACCATATGCGGCC
>JAHWJF010000449.1 GCA_019348515.1 Chloroflexota bacterium
CTAGAGCAATGCCAAATGGGATAACCAGTGGTCAACGACCGCCCCTGAGATGAGGTCTCTCCACTACGGTTTGACGTAAGCGAAGCCTTCGCGCTGCGCCAACACCAGGGCCACGACACCGCCAAGGGAGGTCCGCGCGTACGACGGGATCGTGGTCGGGTCGATCTGGTGCTCTCGCAAGGCGTTGGGACAGACTTGAACCTCGACGCCGGCCGCGTTCATTGTCGCCAACTCCGTCGTCAGGTCGTTCTCCCCTTGCAGGGTGTAGACCGCTGTTCCATCGACGACAACTCGCAGGTGCGCGCGCGGCCACTCCTGGGTGAGATTCCGGAGATTGGAGAGGACGTACGGCCAGTTCTGCTCTTCCGCGGCATGCAGCACCACTTTGAAGTCAGGCGAGACTACCGGCGTGCCGGCTGGCTCCGCCTGCATCGCGGTCGTTTCTCGCCCGGAGACGGCCAGTCCAGCCGCTGCTCCGACGGTCCCGCCGATCCGCCTCACAGCATCCCGCCGGGTGAGACCCGCCGAGGTTCGGATGGTGAATTCCACTGTCCTGTTTCCCCTCTCCACGTCGCGATGATCACTCGCGGATAGCGCCCGAAATCGACCAGCATGCGACGGCATCTTATCGGAGAATGGGCGCGTGGCGTGGGGAGACGGAGCCTCTCATGATGCGGTTGATAACGGAGCGGCTGCTCCTGCGCGATTTCGAGCTCGACGACTGGCCGGCGCTTCACGACGTCGAGTCGCGCCCTGAAGTCGCCCGGTACCAGTCGTTCGAGCCACGTACAGTGGCGGAGAGCCGTGCCTACGTCGCTGGCGCATGCGAAGAGGCAAAGCAAGAGACGAGAGAAACCTACGACCTTGCGGTGACTCTCGTATCCGAAGATCGGTTGATCGGCCGTTGCGGGATGGGTCTCACCGACCCGGACCTCGGTGAGGGGATGCTCTGGTTCACCATGCACCCATCGTACTGGGGCCGCGGCTACGCCACCGAGGCGGCACGTGGTCTTGTCGACTTTGGGTTTCGCGAGCTACGGCTGCACCGGATCTGGGCAGATTGCGATCCCGCGAACGTCGCCTCGAGTCGCGTGCTGGAGAAGCTGGGTATGCGCCGAGAAGGGCACCTCCGGGAGAACGCCTGGATCAAGGGCGCCTGGGCGGACTCCCTCATCTACGCCATCCTCGACCGGGAATGGACCTCATCCAGTTAGCGGATTGTCGTCTGATCTAGAGGGTGATCACCTGATCGGGCATGTTCCCAGACAGCGCCGTGTAGAGGTCGGGGAAGCAGCCGACTTGCACGCCGTCAACCGTGCCGACGGCTTTCACCGGGCTGGGGAACGTTCCCGGCTCACCCTCGGCCAGACCTCGCTCCACCGCGCACTGGTCACACATCATGAGCAGGATGCCCTGCTCCGCGGCCACCTTCGCCAGCCGCTCACCGATGGGATCGCCCTTGCGCAGGATGTAGTTGTTGTCATCGAAAAAGAAGAGTCCAACCACCTCGACTCCATGCGTCCCCTGCTCCAGCTGCGGCAGAATCATCTTGCCGAGCTTGTATGAGGCGGTATGACCGGAGGTGCTGAAAACGTAGGCGACCTTCATATTCGCGATCTGCTCCTGAGATCATAGGTCCACAAGACCCAAACTCCTGACGAACGCAACCGGGATCGAATCTACGGTGGCCCAGCCTCACTGTCAATACATAACCTGAGCGGCTCCCTGGCCGCGCTGCGTCGGGAATGGCGAACAGCGCGGGACTCGTTGCCCCGCGCTGTTCGCCTCTAGTGTTCCCGTCCGTCGCACTACGCGTGTCTAGGGAGTCGGGGTCGCCGCTATCGGTGCAAACAGCAGAATCTCGTCGACGAGCCAGCGGTCTCCCTCCTGGACCAGAATCGCATACTGCGTCTCGCGGTACCCGCCCGCGAACTCGAAATCGACGAATCCACCGACGCGGCCGTCATCGAGGAGTATTACGTCTCGCACCGCGAGCACCGAACTCCACTGATCCTCTGACGCCGCCGTCGGTGTCGCCGCCATGGCATCGAACTCCGCCTGCGGCAAGGGATCCTCGGAGGCGAAGCTCTCGATCAGGTTATCGCTGTACAACGCGAAAGCGCGTGGCAAGTCCCCGCCATTGAAGCAGGCCACGATCTCGACCGCGGTGGCGACCACAGCATCGACCGTCTCCGGCTCAGCCGGCTGGCCCGCGGGCGGAACGAACGACTCGAGGGAGCCTTCGAATTCTTCCGACCCCGCGTCACTCGGCGTGGCGTCAGGTGTGCCGACGTATTGCTCGAAGAACTCTAGCGGGCGTGGCTCGACCAGACAGAGTTCCGGACCGGGCGTGATTGGCAGATCCGCGGTCGTCATGTCTTCCTGCGCATGGGCGACGGGCCCCATGGGCACGATCAGGCTCGTTGCAAACAGACTGACAACCAGGACGAGGATCGAAACCCCGCGCATGATCCGTTCCTTTCATCGTAACGCTACGAACATCAGGGCCGAGCCTACCGGCTCGAACGAAAGCCTGCACGTTCGATGCCCAGTGAGCACGATCCTCTGGGAGCAATCTCAGCTGCAGCCTCCTCTCCCCAATGGGGCGCTTGCCCATGAGGAAGATGAGGATGCATCCCCTGATCCCTCTATGCCAAACTATCCCACTCCACACCGTCCGGTCTCGTGCGGGTGTCGCACCGGAAGGAAACGGCACAATCGAGCTTCCCCTCTGTTGCCACGCCGGCATCCTCGCCGGCCGGCGGCGAGGTTATGAGGTAGGTGCATGATCAGGACCGGCGACGAGTACCGCGATTCGATCCGCGATGGCCGCGATGTCTGGGTGAATGGGGAGCGCGTCGCGGACGTGACCACCCACCCCATGTTCAAACCGCTGGTCGATATCCGGGCCCGCATCTACGACATGGCCCACGAGCCCGAAACTCGGGCTGTGATGACGACCCTCGACCGGGAGTCGGGAGAGCGGTTCCCGGTTGGCCTGCAGCTCCCGCGCACCCGCGAGGATTGGACGGCCAAGCGCCGCGCTGTCGATGCGGTGATGGACGACATCGGCGGAGTGGTTACCCGCGTTGGCGACGAGACGATCGGCGAGATGTGGTCGCTCTACGATGGGCAGGACGTGCTCAACGAGATCGACCCCACCTTCTCTGAGAATATCCGTCGTCACGTCGATGCCGCGGCGAAGCAGGACCCCTTCCACGTCTCGGCCAACACCGATCCCAAGGCGGACCGCTACAAGAGAGCCAAGGATCATGAGCCCGACCTGCTCCACCACGACGTGAGAGACACAGACACCAGGATCCTTGTCAAAG
>JAHWJF010000450.1 GCA_019348515.1 Chloroflexota bacterium
GCCGTCGGCGTCGCTCAACTCGGCCAGCCGGAACCGGTTCGTTTCGATCTGCAGGTCACCGTCACCTCCTGCTTATCGTTGGAGTGACGGAATGAACTCTGGATGCAGCATGTAGCTGCCATGTGAGGACGTCGGGCGTGAGAGTGGGCCAAGGAGCTACGGCGTTGACGTCTACGTCGCAAGTTAGCCGAATAAGTCGTGGCACGTTTCGCGAAGTCGGATATTCCTCCTAGGCGTCGAGCAAGGTCTCCTGGATCTCTTTGGTTGGTACCCGGTTGACTACCGCTTCTGGAATCGCTGACCGCTCCAACAGCACAGGAGCAGGCGAGGCGGGGGTCGCCGTGGTACCCGCAGGGACACCCGTGCAGAAAGCAATCACGGTGGTCCTGAATTACACCGGTCCTATTCCCTTAGCTATAAGATGCGCCTTCGTTCCGCATCCGGTAGTGACTGACAATATGCTCAAGCATGGCGCGAACCACTACATCTGCCAGTTGGTGCGCTCGCTGCAGCTGACTGCAGGTGGAGGTGTCGGCGGGTACTTCAGCGGACGTGTCGTCAATGTGCGGGAGGACTTGGGCCTCGATGTCGCGGGGTTTCCTCCGTTCACGCAATTCTCCGATCTAGCATCTCACGTCGCTAGAAACTGTCTCTACGCAGTGTCGCGCTTACCCGCCACATAGGCGTGCAGCCACAACGCGCCCAGGAGAATCGCCCCTGGACGACCGGGACGTAAAATGGGTCAAGCCGAAGCAAAATGAGTCCGTTAGCGATCATGGCGATTAGAAAGACGCCGAGGAGGCTGCCCGTCATCGTGCCAATGCCGCCGAACAGACTTGTGCCGCCGAGAACGACGCCGGTGATGACCTCCAACTCCAGGCCTAATCCCGCATTGGACGAGCCCGCGCCGAGCCTGGCGGCGATGACGATTGCCGCGACGGCGGCGGCGAGACCAGAGATGACGTAGACACGGAGCAGGAGAGCTGCAGTATTGACCCCCGATCGCCGAGTGGCCTCGGGGTTCGAGCCAACCGCCACCAAGCGCATGCCAAAGGGTGTCTTATTGAAGACGAGCCAACCGATGATCCCGAACACCAGCGCGATCACGACCGGAACGGGCACATTCCTGATCGTTCCCTGACCAAGCCAAACAAAGCGCTCATCACGCATCGGAATCGAGAACCCCTCGGTGAGGATCAGGGCGATTCCGCGAAACGCGGTGAAGCCGGCGAGGGTGACAATGAATGCCGGTATACCCTGGTAGGCGACGAAGAAGCCGTTCACGCTCCCCGCCACTACCCCGATCGCACACATCACGACGATGGCAGCCCAGACGCTCCACCCATCCCGCATCAATACAGCTCCGACCCCACCGACCATCGCCGTGAGCGAGCCAACCGAGAGATCGATACCGCGCGTCGTCATGACCATGGTCATGGAGACCGCCAGAATCAGGGCCGGAGCGGACTGACGGACGATGTTGAGAAAGTTCCCCAGCGTCAAGAACGTATCAGACGCCAGGCTGAAATAGACACCAGAGACAACAAGGAGCCCAATCAGGGCCAGGATGGGGACGTTTCGGCGCAGGAACGGTTGGGCAGCGACTCGCGGCCGCGTGCCTACGGAGTCAGCAGACGCGCCATGCGTAAGTTCCCTCGCCACGAGTCTGAGCCCTCCTCGCTGCAGCCGCTCACTAGGACGCCGACGTTATCGACCCAGCGCGTTGGTGCTCTCGGCCAGACCCGCCGTCGATGTAGTAGACGATCTCCTCAAGGGTCGTGTTCTTGGTCGTCAGTCGGGCGATGTCTGTTCCCTCATACATGATGAGGAGCCGGTCACAGACCTCGAAGAGATCCTGCATGCGGTGCGTGATCAAAATGACACCGACCCCGTCGGCGCGGACCCTACGTACCAAGTCGAGCACTTGCTCCACCTCACGGACCCCAAGCGCCGCGGTTGGCTCATCGAGGATGAGCACTCGCGGTGAGAAGGCAACAGCCTTGGCCACTGCCACCGCCTGCCGCTGCCCACCTGACAGATTGCGGACGACCGCATCACCTGGTACCGCGACGATCCCGAGACGCTCCAGAAACTGCTCGGCTGAGCGCGCCATGCGACGATCGTCAAGCCATGGGAGACCATGCCTGGTCAGTTCACGACCAAGGTAGAGGTTTCTGGCTACGGTCAAGTGCTCGCATAGCGCCAGATCCTGGTAAACCGTCTCGATGCCTAGCGAGCGCGCCGCCCGTGGCGACGAGAAATGGACGAGTTCTCCCGCGAAGAAGATCGTGCCTCGATCTGGGGCGACCACGCCCGACAGGGTTTTGATGAGCGTCGACTTGCCAGCCCCATTGTCCCCAACCACGCCAAGCACTTCACCCGCTCGTAGCTCGAGGGTTGCTCCCCTTAACGCCGCGACTGAACCAAAGGACTTCGTGAGGTCGGAGGCCTGCAGGACGAAGTCATCCGGTTCGGGCGTGTCTAGTCCTGGCACCGAACCACCGTCTTCATGCTCCTCGGGGGTGACCACAAGGGATCCGCAGAGCGTTTCGGCATGTCCACCAATGGGGTCATCGCAGTGATCAAGCGTCTCGGCACAGCAGTGCCTCCCACGAGGTCGAGGGCTAGCGCAATCGCCACGACCGCCCTGGCATAGCCGTCATCGACGAGCGCCACCACGGGCGTACCCAGTTCCAAGGTGATCTGTTCACCAGCCGACGGGCCGCCCTGCAACCTCATAGCCGAGTCGCCGCGGGTGCTCCCCACGGAACGCTGGGATGGCACCCCTATCCGATCGACATAGGCTACAGAAGTCGACACCAACGAGCGCCCTGTCAGACCGCGGGGCAGGATGCTCCCCGTCCCGCAGCCTGACGTAACCTGAACCAACAAGCTCCAGGGTCGCAACGATCTGTGCACCTACGCGATTGGTGTCCCTTCGGCCGTCGGCGTCGCGTTGCCGCCCACAAACTGGTTGAGATTCTCTTGCGTCACAATCGTGATGGGAACCGCGACATCCTTCTCGACGGACTCGCCCTGCGCGAGTTGGACGGCCGTCTCCATTGCCGCTCGCCCGAAGTCGACTGGATCCTGCCGAACAGTGGCCAGGACAACGCCTTGCTCGATGCCCCGGGCGATCTCTTCCGTCAAGTCCCAGCCGCAGATCTTCAGATCATCCCGGTTCTGCGATTCGGCTCCCGCCATCGCGCCGAGGACGGCGGGTTCACCCGTGGCATAGATGAGATCGAGATTCGGATTGGCCGTCAAGAGGTTCTCGGCCGCGGTCAGGGACGTGTCTGGCGCGTATCCCCCGTCGACCTCCTGGACCA
>JAHWJF010000062.1 GCA_019348515.1 Chloroflexota bacterium
CCTCCTCACGGCCGCTCTTCAAGGGTCAATCAGCGGCTTCTGCTCCTGGGGCATGCGCCCGTCGAGCGGACAAGCCACGCGTCCCGCTTCGCATAGATCAGGCCTCGACGCGCCTGGCTACCTCCCCCTCGACGCGTTGGGTTGGGCGCCTCTTGTGGTCTCGTCCCGGCGCCGCCCGGTCCGGCCGTCGCTTGGCCTGTGCCTCGTGCGGCGGAGTGTGAAAGAGGTGAGCGGGACCGAGATCGATCTCATCCGAACAGAGTCCGAAGACTTCACCGAGCTTGCGCATCTGCACGACCTGCGGCAGGCGTCTACCGCTTTCCCAGAGATAGACCGTTTGCGGCTGGACCCCAACGGCGAGGGCCAACTCGAACTGGGTCCACCCCCGCTCTTGGCGGAGGGCACGAATCGTCTTCATGTCCCAAGTCCTCTCCGATTGAGCACCTGTACTATAACAGGTTGTCTATTGCAAAGTAACTCTATTATGGAGTATATTCAGTCCTTCTCGTGGGAATCGGTGACCGACGACTTGCCCGCTGAATGCGGGTGTTGTCGTGGGGCGGTTGGTCTCCGGGATGGAGAAATGCTTGGCCCTGCGCCGAGTTCGTTACGGACCAAGGACCAACTCAGAAGGGATAGGGATCATGACGACGGGAACCATTGCCAGCCTCCGAGATAAGGGATTTGGGTTCATCATGGTCGATGGCGCGGCGGGCCGCGGTGATCTGTTCTTCCATAGCACCGCAGTGCTGGACACGAGTTTCGACCAACTGCGTGAGGGGCAGCGGGTGAGCTTTGACGAGGAGCCGGACACCCGAGACCCGACTCGGCGGCGGGCGGTGAACGTCAAGCCTGTTGATGGTGGCGACCACGACTAGGCACCCCCACCGCGCTCACGCTGACCCCCACACAAACCTCATGGTGCAGCGCGGTGTCGGGTCACAGGTGCGGTAGCGTGTAGAAGCCCAGGATGAAAGAATCTCTCGTCCGCATTCCGAGTGAAGCAGAGTTCACGATCCACAAGCCGATGGCTGGGTGGCAGGTTGAGCTGCTGACCACGGTGGACGAGGTCGACTATGCCATGAGCGACTACGTCCTGCGCCGAGGGAGACGGCCAGGGATGGCGATGCAGGCGTCCACGTGGCAGATCCTTGGCTCACTGTTGAGCAACCGGGCACCGATGATCCGGGGAGAGGATCCGGCGCCGCGACTGGTGATCTCCGAGCACCACGACCCTGACACGATCACGTTCTTTGATGACGATGAGGCATGACGGGACATGAGCAATTGTTGTTGATCCATCCTTCGACCTGACCGTCAAGCCCTTGCGGCGACCGCGAGCCCTGCCGCATCCGGCTACCTACCCGTCGTCGTCCTCGAGGAGCTCGAGAGCCTCTTCTGACGCCGCATTGAGATCCAGCTCGATCACCCCCGAGGCTGTCTCTATCGTGATCGTGCGAAAGTACCGCTCGTCGTCCTCGTCGTCCTCGTCCTCGTCATACTCCTCGACGTCTGAGACCCGAACCCGCAGCACCGAATCGATACTTATGTCCACCACGTTCCTCCTCCTTCCGTCGTGCGGTCACTCCTCACAGCCGCCACCCCAATGCTCGAGCACGCGCTCGGCCGGGATGTACCACTCGCACCACGGACACGCCACGATCTCGCACGCCACCAGCGGCGCCTGACACCAGCCGCACTCGGCAGTCTGCTCGTCCGTGATCCACGCCGGCCAGATGGCGTGCGCACATTGCCAGCCGGCCTCTGACACGACCTCCGGGAGCAATTCGTCTTCACTCACCGTACCCTGATCGTCCGTCGTCTGCACGACCAATCGGTATTTCATCACACGATCCCACTGCTCGCTTTGGATACTCCCACGGCCTCGTCAGCGATCCGGGCTGTTCAGCACCGGTGAAGTCCGTTCTCGTCTCCGGGAATGGTGGCACCCAGAACAGCGGGCGCAAAGCCTCGGCGCGGCGCCAGGGAGCGCCCTGGGGCTCCTTTGCCAGGATCATTCCAGACCGTTGGGGATGCGGTGCAGCCGGTCTGTCCGACGGCTTCCGCCACCATCGCTACAGGTATCGCTGCCTAGCCGTTGCGGCCGGCGCTTACAGGCTAGAGAAGAGGACCAGCGTCCTGACCGACAGACTCCATCTCGCCACGATGCTCAGGTTTCGGTGCGCCGTGCGTTCCCGGGGAGCCGGCATCATCCTGGAACGTCATCTCCTGTCTGCGCTGAAGCGATCGAGCGCGCTCGATCGCGGCGTGCGCCGCCTGAAGCAGGTCATAGGCCTGGCCTAAGACCTGGGCGGAGGCCATCTGCGTGGCCGCACTTTTCACGATCAGGGCGTCGAGTCGATCGGGACCGTGCGGATCGGTCATGCGGGGCTCCTCGGTGTCACGATTGTCGTAATGATCGCATGCTTTGGACCGTGGAACGAGGTACTCCTGCTCCTGGTGGAGCCGTGAACAATGGCAATAGAGTCAGGGAATGCGGGCCCGAGAACGTGCGAACGCCGGGCATATGGCCCGGAGCGCGGCTCCAATCCGGCTGACGTGACGGGAGGACGCACGGTATGCGCGAGGATCCAGGCCTAGACATGGGCGCCATCACGCACTGTCTCGGGGCACACTATGGCCTGAGCCTCGCCTCGGTCAGATACCTTCCCCTCGGCTATGACCCCAATGCGTCTGTCTATCAGGTGCTCACAGCCGATTCCACTCCCTATTTCCTCAAGGTCCGGTTCGGTCCCATCGACGAGTCGAGCCTCCTTGTGCCATGGACCTTGATCGACCGCGGAGTCCCGAACATCCTCGGGCCACTCCGGACGCGGTCGTCGGCGCTCTGGGCCCCTCTCGATGGCTACCCCGGGCACACCGTCGTGCTCTACCCGTTTGTGCCTGGCGAGAATGCGATGGTGGCCGGGATGTCCGACGATCAGTGGCGAGAGTTTGGATCGACACTGCGTGCGATGCACGACAGCGGGCTGGAGGACACCTTCCGCGGTCAGCTGCGAATCGAGGACTTCGCGCTGCCATCGGCCGTGGTCATCCGCCAGCTACTGACGCTCGTCAACGAGAAGGGATTGACAAGCGCGGCCGCGGCGCGGTTTGCGAGGTTCTGGCGGCAGCACGCCGGGCGTCTCCACTCCATGCTCGCCCGGGCGGAGGCGTTGGGACGATCGCTCCGATCCCAGCCGTTCGAGCTCGTCCTCTGCCATGCAGACATCCACGCGGCGAATATCCTCGTCGGCGACGATGGCCAGATCACCCTGATCGACTGGGATGGTCCCCTCATCGCCCCGCGGGAGCGTGACCTGCTGTTCATCGTTGGGTCGCGGATCGCACGGGTCGTCGAGCCCAGGGAAGAAGACCTCTTCTTCGAGGGGTACGGCCCGGTTGCGGTCGACCCATCTGCCCTCGTGTATTACCGCTACGAGCGCATCATCGAGGACATCGGCGAAATCGGGAAGAGTGTCTTTCTTGACCCGGATCTGAGCGAGCAAGCGCGGACGGAAGAGGCGGAGCTGGCCATGAGCTTCTTCGCTCCCGGCGGGGACGCCGACCTGGCGGAAACGGTCCCGGGACGCCGGTGGCCCGGGGATCGCGCTTGAGCGCGAAGGCGCTGGCCCGCACGCCTGCTGAAACACCCTTCAGATCGGGCCGAGGTAGTTGGGGAACCCGCACCAGCGGCGTCTCAATGCCTCACGTGGCGGCCTTGTGTGCGACGTGACGTCGCGCGGCTTCCTGAGCACTCTGCCCTTCGATCACCATGACCTTCACGTGGGAGGCGAGTGACCCCCCGAACAGGGTGATCAAACCGAGGATCCAACCCCACGTCAGGAGCAGTGCCGCCAGCGCCAGTGGGCCATAGATGAGCGAGAAGCTCGTCCACAGCCGGTTGAGGACGGCCAGGAAGATGGCATTAGCCACCAGGACCAGCACCGTAGCCACGATGGCCCCGATCAGTGCGGCCCGCGTGTTGCGCTCGCCGCGCGGCACGACGGTGTAGAGGGCGAAGAACGCGATCACCAGCAAGAGGGCATGGATCGCGGCTCCCAGGGTCCATGCCGCTGGAGTAGTTGCCCCGGTCCCCCAGATGGACTCCCACAGTAGCCCGAGGAGGGAGCGCGCCACGAGCGCGATAAGGAACATCACACCGATTCCCGCGAGGAAAACCAACTCGACCAGAGCCCGGCGGGTGACCGTCTCGTGTTGCGAATCCACATCCGAGACGCGATCCAGAGCCGTGATCAGCGCGCCCAGAATCCGCCGGCCGGCGGTGAGCCACAACAGAATAGCGAACAGGCCGACCTGTCCCGGTGCCGCGATCGCCCCCGATACGATCGGATCGACATCGAAGACCTGGGCCGGGAGGATGGTTTCCACGACCGCCGACAGTCGCGCCGTGACGATGGCGGCGGGAACGACATAGCTCGCCACGGCGGCTCCGGCGAGCAGCAATGGAAAGAGGGAGAGGACGCCATAAAAGCTGAGCGCGGCGGCCCATTCCATTGCCTGACCTGCCCAGACGTCACGGAGTGTTTGCCGCAGGATGTGGACAGAGACAGACAACGTCCCAGAACGTCGCACGAAGACCTACCTCGACGAACATATGACACGCAAATCGTCACTGCCACGCGGCTCGACCATGATTGTGAGTAAGGCCGCCCGGCGAAAGGGTGGCTCCGGTGGCAATGGAGACATGCGGAGCGCTCGACGCGTGCCATGCACCTCGTGTGCCAGAGAAGGCCGACGGACCGATCGGGGCATGCCGTCGGTAGCGCGTACGACATGGAGCAGGTCATTTATGGCCCACTCATCCCTGCATGGCACGACGCATGCTTTGTGGGTCACCGGCAATCTGGGAGTTCTCGGCGATGGCCATGAAGCGGATGATGAGCGGTTGGTAGACCGCATGCGGGGATAGAGCGCGAGCGTGACTTCCCCAGTATCGCCTCGCCGTCCTCCGGGATGGCATGTTCCTTGCACGGGAGCCTAAGGATTTCAGCAATTCAAGGAGGATCGTGATGAGCAGTTCCAGTTACGAAACCCAGATCAACGTCGGCGATGAGGTCTACGGATCTGACGGGGACAAGGTCGGCACCATCGCCGAGGTCCAGCCGACCTACATCGTCGTCGAGAAGGGGTTCTTCTTCCCGACGGATTACTACATCCCGCTCAGTGCCATTGGGAGTGTCGCCGGCGGACAGGTCTCGTTGAACGTGGCCAGGGACGTGGCTCTCCAAAGTGGCTGGGACACAATCCCTGACGTGGCCCCGATGACGGCCACGGATACGCAGACCACGATCACCGACGTCGACGTCGGCGGCCGGCCGGAAGTAGCCGCCTACGAGGCCACCGCCGAAGACGAGATCCGCATCCCGGTCATGGAAGAGGAGCTGACCGCCACCGTCCGGGAGCAGGAAGCGGGGGCGGTGCGCGTCGAGAAGGATGTCGTCACCGAGCAGCGGACGCTGGAGGTGCCGGTCACCGAGGAGCGGGTCCGCGTCGAGCGCCGCATCGTCGATCGGCCGGTGGCGGCCGGGGATGTGGATGCCTTCGAGGAGACGGTCATCGACGTGCCGCTGACGACGGAGACGGTCGAGGTCCAGAAGCAGGCCCGGGTGGCCGAGGAGGTCGTCCTCAGCAAGGAAGCCGTCCAGCGCACCGAGCAGGTCACGGATACCGTCCGCAAGGAAGAGGTCTTCATCGACGAGGACGCCACCCTCATCGACGACACCGAAGGAGGCGCCCCGCGAGTGCGCTAGCTCCCGGGTCGTAGCGGGTTCGACCCCACGCCCAGATCGGGGTGGGCACGCAAAACCCGGAAGATGCGTTCCCGTGTTCGTGGCCCGCGAAACGAGCGCCGGGATCAAGTCATTGGAAGCATGGGAAGGCCGCTGATCATGGCTCAGCGGCCTTCCCATGTGTGATCGAAGCGTGCCTCGCCACCCCGAGATTCCGAACGAAAATCCAAGAATCTTCAGGCCCAGGTCCGCGACGCTCCGCGGAGCTTCAGGCACCCGAGGCGAGATGCTTCGGACAACTTGCAGGTCCTCAGCATGAGACCCTCTCCATGTCTCAGTACTCACTATCGAGACCGGCTCGCTCCTCCGTGTCCCCGCCCCGCGTTCCCAGTCCCGTCACGCCTTTCCTGTTCCGCATTTGACAGGCCGGCTGTCTCGAGCTTGGCAGTCACCGGCTCGTGCTGCTGGTGAAATGGATCCAGCCCCAGAACGACCGGGCAGTGACGGAGACAACCGCTAGGATCGGCAGCAGGAGACAGCGAAGATGGACACGACGAAGTTTGATTCAGTGGCTCGGTGCTTCGGGAGCGGCATGACCAGGCGCGAGGCGCTACGCGGCCTGGTGGCCGGCGCGGCCGCCCTCACCGCTGGTGGCGTGCTGCTGCAGGCGGAAGATGCCTCGGCCAAGCGACGACGACGGCGCAAGACCAAGAAGAATCAGAAGACGCTCTTCCTGCCGTCCGGGGCCCTCTGTCGGAACGATGGGCAGTGCAACAGCGGGCAGCAGCAGATCTGCGAAGTCCCGCAGAACGCCAGCAACAGCGATACCCGCTGCTGTGGCGCGGCCGGGGCGGTCTGCGGTGGCGTCAATGAGGACGGCGACGCCCTCGGCCCGTTCTGCTGCATTGGTGAGGCCGGGGTGCGGTCCTTCGTCTGCAGCCAGAACGATGCGAACAACCCCAACGTGCCAGGCACCTGCATTCCGGCTCCCCCGGATCTGTAATCAGGCGCGATCCCGGGCACGCTCCAAGGCGAGAGAGAAGAGAGCGGGTGGGGGCATCGCCTCCCACCCACTCGTATTGCGAGACTCACAAGAGGGGGGCCCTGCGGATCCCGCCCGAGCCGTCGCACATCCAACGACCCTGGTCTCGCCCCGATCACTCCCTCAGACTATGAAGCTCGGCGGAGCAGGTGTTACCGAAATAATCAGCTATATGGAGAAGAGACACTGAGAGGAGCAAGCGATGCCGTACGACGGAGGACTCGAGTCCCACGAACATCTGAAGATGCAGGCGGCCGATGCGCGGCGACGAGCGGAGAAGCGGATGGCGGAGCGACAGCGACCGCCGGGGGACGAGGCCACGAGGCGCCGACGACCGTGGTGGGCATTCTGGCGCCGCTCCGAGCGCGATCTCGGGACAAAAGGCGCGGACTCACCCTAGCAGTGGATATGCACGTCATCGTCGCCGGTGATCAGCGCCAAGCGAACCGCATTCGGTGAAGGTCGTCTCTTGCCCGCTTATCCTTGACGCAAGGTCCGCGGCGCCTTCGTGACCCTATCCCGGTCCCCCTTCTCCTGTCGTGCCAGAACTACTGACTGTTCTTGTAGACCGGCAATCTGGGCACGCAGCCGTTGCTGCGCCGCCTCGATTGCCTCGTCGACCGGCAGGGTATCCAGCTCCTCCTCGGTGAGATAGCCCTGGCTCAGGAGCGACGCCCGTGCGTTCTCACGGAGTGCCGCAAGATGGGGGTCGTCGTTCGGGAGATCGGCGAGGACGCTAGGAGCGTCACCGTACGCCCGACGGATCTGATCCGGAAGGCCCTTCTCCATCGCTCGCGCGGCTCGCTGCCTGAGCATGAGGGCGCGCTTTGTCGGTTGCTTCTCGGCCATGCTGCCCCCGTTCTCAAACCCTCGTTCAGACATCCGTCTGCCCACACCCCAACATGAACCCGCTGAGCGAGAGCCGCGCTCATTCGCGGAGGTTGGATTATCCGTCATCTTGATGCGGACCAGTGTGTCGTGTCAGCTCCCTCGCGGTCCCCCGCAGACAAAGCTCCAGACGTGCGACTCCAGTCCGGCCTCGACGAGGACGTTGCCGTTGGCGTCGACGCGGTCGCTCTCGGCGTAGCACCAGATCGCCCCCTCCGGCTGCAACTGGTAGGCCCCGGGCGCCAGCGCGCCGAAATGGGCACGGCCCTGCGCGTTGGTCGCCAGCGATGCTGGGAGCGCCCCGTCGGGGCTCGCCGGAGCGAGGACGAAACGCATGTCCACCGCGGGCGTGGTGCACTGGCCAAACCAGTCGAATCCCTGCTGCGGCTGCGCAATGGGGCAGATGCGGGCCTCGGCGATGATCGCGCCGGCATCCGGCTGCGACTCATCAACCTGCACCAGCGCCGCTCCCGGCGCCGGGCGACGACCAGCGTCCGTCTCGACCCAGTACGTCGTCGCCTTCCCTGGAACGACGTTCCCCTCGAGCGTCAGTGTCAGCCTGCTCAGTTCCACCGCCTGCGCCGCGTCTCCGTTGACCTGGCCGCCACCGGCGATGGCGATGTTGTCGTCGCCGCCAGAGGCGTCGGCATTCGCCGTGCCCCCGCTGGCATCGATGGCGATGTTGTTGTCCTCGCCCTCGACATTGCCAACCGTGACCGACCCTCCGCTCGCATCGGCATTCGCGACACCGCCGGTACCGGCGTTCGCCTCCCCGCCAGCGGCTTCATTGGCTCCCGTGCTTGGCGGCTCACCGGCCGGACGCATCTCCTCGGTAATCACGAAGGCGCAGATATCGGCCGGTGGCAGTGTGATTGCGTGCACGGCCGGTGCCCCTGGCTCGCCGAGAGCGATGCAATCGCAGACCGTCCGGTAGAGGGGCGCGTCGTAGGTGCACGCGACGTCGACCCAGTAGGTCGGGAGGCGCCCGAAGAGCTCCTGGTTCTCGACCAGCACCGTCTGGGTGGTCCCACCCGCGACCGTCTGCTGGTTGGTCTGCGCGCAGTCACCGGCGCAGACCTGGTTGCTGTTATTGACGACGGTTTGATTTGCCTGGGGCTGACCGGTGGCGACACCGGCTCCGGCCGCAACACAGCGCATAGCATTCCCAGGTCCAGGCTGCCCACACTCGAGCCCAGGACAGCAGACTTGATTCCCCTCACAAGGATGCCCGGCGCCGCGGCAGCCACTTCCACCGGGGCCTCCTTGATTGCCCTGGTTGCCCTTGTCCTTCTCTTTGCCTTTGTCCTTGTCCTTCTTGCCCTGCGCCGCGGTCGTGCTGATCCCGACGAGGACCAATGGGCTGGCGATGGCCGAGCCGGCTGCTCGTCTCAACATGGAGCGGCGGGAGATCCCGGCCGCCAGGGCGCGGACGAATTGATCAAAGGTCTCGTGTTCCATGGGGAATGCCTCCTACTCACCCTGAGACCCATCCGAGGGCAGCCGGTGCGTTTGGTATGTGGTGCAGAAGGCATGCCACCATCCTGGTGGCCGCGGCGGGTGGCACACGGAATGCGATACCAGAGGTGGTGTTCGGGCGTTATGACTATACAATAGCGGCGATCATTGGCCGCACGGTGCAGCACCCGAGCACGAGGACAGGGAGGGATACGATGGACGACAACCGGTTCGATATGATGATCAAGGGGATGACCAGGAACACCTCACGACGCCAGGTATTTGGTGGGTTGCTTGCTGGAGCGGCCGCCACGCTGGCGGGTGTGAGTGTCCTCGAGGCCAAGAAGGGCGGTAACGGCAAGGGTATCGGCAAGGGCGTCGGCGGGGGCAAGGGAAACGGTAAGGGTAAGGGGAACGGCAACGGGAAGAAGAACGGCAAAGGCAAGGCCACCTTCTGCCACCGCACCGGCAATGGCAGCTACCACGCCATCACTGTCTCGCAGTCGGCGCGCAAGGCGCACGCTGGGCACGGCGACGTGGAATGCGCGCCACATCCCTGCCGCACCTACACCGGCAGTTGCACCCAAACCCCAGTCACGGGCCTCTGTGACTACACGCCCGCGAATCAGGGCAGCGGGTGCGGCAATGGCCAGTCTTGTGACGCGAACGGGAATTGCATTTAGCGCATGACCAGGGCGGGCCAATCCCGCGGGCCTGCATGTATCAACCGCCCACTGAAGGGCTTGACAACGCGACACACAGGGTGTACGTTCACTGTAGCCAAACGCGGAGGGGAGCAATCCCGGAAGCATGAGGCAGGCAAACGCCGATGGGACTGGCGCGCAAGCGTCGGACTTGTCGGCGTTTTGCTGCACACCCCGAGAAACGCCTCCTCGCCCGTGCGGTGCTGAAAAGCATGATTGAATGCAACAGCGCCCGCAGCTCTTGCTCCTCGGGAATTGCACCCGCCGGCTCATCCCGGTCAGTCCGGCGCGACGCGATACGACGCCATACAGTTCCTCCTGAGACTGTCTCCCTTGCTAGCGGGTGCCCTCGTGCGCTCTTCGCCACGTACGCGACCCATCGAGCCTACGTGAGTAGTCGTCGGATTCTGGAAACCTGGTGCGCTACGGTAGCGTCGTAGAGGCACGGTATGCCGTGCTCTTCCTCCAGGATGGCGTGACGACCCGCGTGGAACCACGCATTTCCTCCACGTACCACCGAGGAAGCATGGCGATCGCCCCGCTCCGGGCCGAAGCACCTGGCAACTCGGGAACGATCGCGCCATGCGGCCGGTTTGGTTCGCGTGCAAGTCGCTCAACATGGTTACCGTCACCATGTCACAGGACCACGGAGAGCGCCGTCGTGGACGGCGGCTCGCGGCAATATGATGGATGAAGCGGGATCGGGGTGATTGATGGACACGTTGACAAAGAAACAACGGGAGCTCTTCGAGGCGTTGGCGGCAGCTGAGCACGAGCGCTGGTCGGATTGGCAACGTATCCTGCACAGTCGGTGCGAAGTCCGCGAGGACGGATGTCTGGTCATCCCGGCTGAACTGGCCACCCACTGGGAGCAACAGATCGCGACCCCGTACGAGGATCTGAGCGAAGAGGACAAGGACAAGGATCGAGAGCAGGTCTGGCGCTACTGGCCGCTGATTGAGGAATACATCACGTGAACGAAAATAGAGCGGGCCCCACACAACGAGGCGCCGATCGATAGACGTCGAGGAAGGTGCGGAATGACAGACGAACGTCGCGCACACAATGTGAGCTCCCAGAACATGGCCGAGCGGCTGCTGGACCGCGTCTCAGACGCGGCCGAAAGAGTTGGCGACCTCGGTAATGCGTTCGTCGAGGGTGTTCAGGAACGCGTCGAGCACCTGACATCGCGCTTTCA
>JAHWJF010000063.1 GCA_019348515.1 Chloroflexota bacterium
CATCGTCGCGATCCTGTTCGTCGCGCAGCTCCCTGCGGAAGTCATCCATCCCATCGTGCGCGTGGGACCTCTCGAGGTTACGAACCTAGAAATCACTGGGTACCTGCTCATTGCCACGCACGCCGCATCGATCGCCGCTGGCGAACCGATTCGACGTCTGTCTCGTGTCGGAACAATCGGTCTGGTGGTCTTTCTTGTGGCCGCCGTCGCATCGACTGCATTCGCCCTGTATGACCCGGTCACGTCAGCCAAGACGATCCTCCGGCTCTCGGCAGCGTTCCTGGTGGGCCACGCGCTGGCTCACGAAGTCCTCAGTTCGACCACGGCTTGGGCTCGGGTCGCTGTTGCCTTCCTGGCCGGCGCCTCCGTGTCCGCTGCCCTCGGCATTTCTGATTTCGTCACTGGCGGAACCCTCGTCGATTACGAAGCTCTC
Organism: Chloroflexota bacterium; assembly: GCA_019348515.1. GTDB lineage: Bacteria > Chloroflexota > Chloroflexia > Thermomicrobiales > UBA6265 > JACCXM01. Next base: position 434 of record JAHWJF010000063.1, read on the forward strand.
TTCAGAGAAGCTCATCTGACAGTGGGCGGGTTCGCCGTTCGCGCGACCGGCACGTTGCTTCACCCAAATGTCGCGGGCTGGTTATGGGGTATCGCCGGGGTAAGCGCCATGGTTGCCGCCATCACTGCCAGGTCAATGGGAGCGAGAATTCTTGCCGTATCCGCCGCCGGGCTGTTCCTCGTGGCGCTCGTGCTGGCGCTCAGCCGCGGGGCCTTGATCGCAACGGTCGTCGCCACGGTGGCGGCCTGCGTGATTCTCGTCAGGACCGGTCTTACCTGGCGCAGAAGTCTGCTCCTCTTGTTGCCCTTGGCTGTCTTCGTGACAGTGGGAGCTTTCGCCTCCCCCGTGATTGCGGCACGGCTACTTTCAGAGACCGAACAGGAATGGTATCGATTCGCCGTCGATGCCCCCGCTGCTGTGGTCCTCGAGAAGGCCACCACCGTGGTACCCGTCCGAGTCACGAACGTCACACCGGTTCAGTGGCACGACCAGGGCGTCGGCGAGGTTCAGGTGTCGTATCACCTGAAGGACTCCGAAGGGAACTACGTGGAGTACGAGGGCGCTCGCACATCATTACCGGGACCGTTGGGGCCTGGAGAGACCGCCGAGGTACCGGTGCGTATTCGGGCGATACCCGGATACGACACGCTGCTCATCGAGTGGGACCTCATTCAAGAAGGACGGACGTGGTTCAGCGAACGATTCCGTAGCGACGTCCCACCCACGCATGCGGTGGTTTCGGTCACACCAGGCGAATCCGCCGAAGGTTCGGATCGGCCTCGCGGCCCAACCAGGACCGAGCAGGATCTCTCGGAGAGTCGGTCGTTCGGTCGCAGTACGCTCTGGCGCGTCGCGGTTGACATGATCATGGCACGGCCGGTCACCGGGATCGGCCTTGATAACTTCCGGCTCGGCTACGGGGAGTGGCTCGGTCTGTCGAACTGGGATCAGGACATCAATTCCAACTCCCTGTACTTGGAACTTCTGGTGAGCGTGGGCATTGGGGCCGTGGGGATCGTTGTCGCCGCCGCGGCTGCAGTCGTTGGCCTCGCACGCAGAGTCTCGGTTCCCTTGAGTCCATCGACGTTCGCGCTGATCGTCCTGAGCGCCACGGCTGCGCACGGCGTCTTTGACTCGTTCCTGACCTACTCGACACCGATTTACCTCGTGTCATGGGCAACTGTTCTCGGCCTCGTCCGTGCTCCCCCGACGAGGTGATGTGGTAGGCATCCTCCGCCGGCCTGCTGCTCAGCGTACGGGTCTCCGCCTGGCAGTGGAACTCGCTGCGCGGGCACTTCAGTTGATGGTCCTCATCACTGTCGCCCGGACCTTTGACGAAGAGAGTTTCGGCGCTCTGATGGTGGGCGCAACGGCGGGCCTCATCGCCGCTCAAGTGGCAGACCTCGGACTGACTCTGGTGATCGGAGCCGATGTAGCTCGCGCGGGACGGCACGTCCCCGCGCTCCTCACCACGGCATTGCTGCTCAAGACGGTGCTCTGGGGCATCTCTGCGTGTCTATTGATGGTTCTTCACCCATTGCTCGGATCCGGCGAGGCGGCCACAGGTGCGGTGATCCTGGCGAGCGCCTTGTCGTTCGACACGTTCGTGCAGTTCAGCGCCGGCGCGCTCCGAGCGGCTGGATTCTTCAAGCTGGATTGGTTCGTTGCGGTCTTGCCGCGCGCATTGGCCAGTGCAATCGTCATTCCGACGGCGTTGCTTGCTCACGACATCATTACGGTGGCGCTGGCGTGGTTCGTTGCAGCGGCGCTTGCCGCAGCGGGATCGGTGGTCGTGTTGGTACGCAACCTCAGCATGGTCGCCCCGGACCTGCGGCTGATCTCGATGCTGCTCCACCGAGCTTGGCCGATCGGTGCGTCGATCGTGGCCGGCATGGCGTACACCCGGATGGCGGTCTTCTTTCTGGAGGGAATTCGCTCAAGGGACGAAGTCGCGGTGTACGTCGTCGCGCTGCGCCTCATCGAGCCCGCCTATGTACTGCCTGCCGCGGCAGGCGCAATCTTCTACCCGGCATACGCCCGATTGGTAGGCAACGATGCCGAGGCCGCACGCTCCCAGCTCCGACGCTGGACGTTGGCGATTGCGGCCATCGGTGGAGCCCTCTACGCTGCCGCGGCTCTGGGAGGGGAATGGGTTGCAAGCGCTCTGTTCGGGGAGTTCTACGGCGATTCCGGCGTGCTGCTACGAGTGTTAGGTCTTGTGCTGATTCCAGGCTTCGTTAGCTATCTTCTCAATCAGGCACTGATCGCCAAGGGCATGGCGCGGTACAACCTCCTTGTGATGGGATTTCTTCTCCTCGTCAGCATTGCCGCGAACCCTATTGCGATACAGGGATGGGGACTTGTCGGAGCCGCGTGGGTCGCTGTCATCCTGGAGGTCATCTTGCTCGCGGCATTCTGGCGCCGCGCGGTCCACCGAAGGCCCGTCAGCGGCCTCCGCGACCGAGGGGAACTGGAGGGGAGACCTTGATCGCACTTGAAACTGGGTCTGCCTTGGCGCAGCCCACGGGAGTCGGGGTGTATGTCACCGAACTTGCTCGGCACCTCATCCGGCGATACCCAGACAGGATTGCGCTCACAGGGGTCCGGCCCGCCGGTCCCCTGGCGGATCTGTACAGATCTGGACGTGATGCGTGGATCAGTGGCCGCTACATGGCATGGCTGCAATACGGCGCCGAGAGGCAAGCTGCTGCCGCCGGAGCCGATGTATGCCACTACACCAATGCACTGGCTCCGATCGTCACCCGCCGGCCATTTGTCCTGACGGTCCAGGACCTGTCCCTGATCAGGTACCCGCAGTACCACCCCCTCCATCGAGTCGCGACTCTCCCGCTCATGGCGACAGCCGTTCGGCGCGCGCGCCTCGTGATCGTTCCGTAGACTTCGACCCGTGATGAGGTCACCCGTGTGTTCCACATACCGCGCGGACGTATCACCGTCATCCCGCTTGCCCCTTCGACGCACTCACAGAGCGAATCGGAAACCGCGACGGACGTTCTGGAGAGGCTGGGGATTGAGGAGCAGCGCTACATCCTGTCGGCTGCTACGTTCGAACCACGGAAGAACCTGCGGCGGGTAATTGCGGCTTTCGAACAACTGACCTCAATGGACCCCGCGATCAAACTCGTCCTCATGGGTGGTGCCGGCTGGCGTAGCGAAGCGCTGCTACGAGCGATCCGGGAAAGTCCGGCGAGCGCGCGCATCATCGGTACAGGCTACGTGGATGAAGGCGACAAGCAGGCTCTCATGCGGCACTGCGCCGCGTTCGTTTACGTATCGCTATACGAAGGCTTCGGGCTCCCGATCGTGGAGGCTATGGCTGCCGGTGCGCCTGTCGTCACCTCCAATCGATCTAGCATGCCGGAAGCCGCAGGCGGCGCAGCCATCTTGGTAGATCCGAGAAGCACCAGGGCGGTCACCATGGGACTCCGCAGGGCAATGGAAGACCGACATGAGTTGATTCACCGCGGACGCGAACGCACCAGAGGGCTGTCCTGGCAGACTGTCGCTGAGGCGACGATGGACGCCTACAACTCAGTCCGGTGATACGGGACTCCTACCCGATAACGGCGTACGACGTCGGCGCCGTTAAGTCGGATCCAACCGGGGTCGGCGTGTATGTGCGTGATTTGGGCTTCGCTCTCGCGGGACAACGCGGGCAGGCAATCCGATTCATCGGCGCACGGCCGGACGGTCCGATGGCGGATCGAGCCGCCACGCTCATGCGTTCTCGGCTCCACCAACTCTGGGTCCAGACTCAGGCCAACGCCGACGCTCGCAAGGTAGACGCCGACCTTGTCCACTACACGAACGCCGTCGCGCCGCTGCGCAGCACTCTACCGTTCGTCCTCACCGTCCAGGATCTGTCGCTGCTGAGGTATCCGCACTACCACCCGCCCCCGCGCCTAGCCGCGGTCCCGGTCATGCTGGCCGCTATCCACCGTGCCCGTCGGGTGCTTGTGCCATCAAGGGCGACCGCCGACGAGCTCATGAAGTTCATGAGACTGCAGGCACGACGCATCAGCATCATCGAGCTCGCGCCGGCGGCCACGTCACTCCACGCCGACCAGATGCCGGCGTCGCTGCTGGATCGGTGGGCGGTCGAGCCCGGGGGGTACGTCCTCTCTGTCGCAACTCTCGAGCCGCGGAAGAACCTGCGGCGGTTGATTTCTGCGTTCGAGCGGTTCAGCCCGCGCCACCCTCATTTACGCCTCGTCCTGATGGGAGGCAAAGGCTGGAGAACGCGCACCATTGATGAGGCTCTCGGCGTGAGTCCTGTGCGGAATAGGATCGTCACGACGGGATACGTGACTGATGACGAGCGCCAGGCCCTGCTCCAGCACTGTGCCGTATTCGCGTACGTCTCGCTGTACGAGGGCTACGGGCTCCCGATCGTCGAAGCGATGGCCGCAGGAGCTCCCGTTGTGACGTCGAATGCCTCCAGCATGCCGGAAGCGGCGGGCGGCGCAGCGGTGCTCGTCGATCCACGGCGCGTCGCCGCGATCGTCGCGGGCCTTCAGGAAGCATGGCAGAATCGGGATCAACTGATCGAGGCTGGGAGACGTAGAGTCTCAGTACTGACTTGGGGACGGGTGGCACACGAAACCGGCACCGTATACGACGAGGTGGTCGCTCGAAACGGGCGGGATTAACCGGTCGCCGTGGACTCACGTGCGTCCCCAGGAGATCGGCAAAGATAGGAGGTCGAATGACCAGGACGGCGCTCATCACCGGGATCACCGGACAGGACGGCTCGTACCTGGCGGAGCTGCTGCTGGAGAAGGGCTATCGCGTCTTCGGCATGACCCGGCGCACGAGCACGGTCACGATGGAACGCATCGCCCATCTCGTCGACGATCTGCAGATCGTGCAGGGCGACCTCCTCGATCAGAATTCGCTGGCCGAGGCGCTTCGAACCGTCAAGCCGGACGAGGTCTACAATCTCGCCGCTCAATCGTTCGTTCCGACCTCCTGGAACCAGCCGGTGTTGACCGGCGAATTCACGGCGCTCGGCGTCACGCGGCTTCTCGAAGCGATCCGGCAGGTCGACCCTGAGATCCGAATCTATCAGGCGAGCTCGAGCGAGATGTTCGGCAAAGTCGCCGAGGTCCCTCAGCACGAGCTGACCCGGTTCCATCCACGATCGCCCTACGGCGTCGCGAAGGTGTACGGACACTGGATCACCGTCAACTACCGTGAGAGCTACGGGCTGTACGCCGTCAGCGGAATTCTCTTCAACCACGAATCGCCTCGGCGCGGCCTCGAGTTCGTGACCCGCAAGATCACCGATGGCGTCGCACGCATCAAGCTCGGGCTGACTGACACGCTGCGCCTCGGCAACCTCGACGCCAAGCGCGACTGGGGGTTCGCCGGTGACTACGTCCGCGCAATGTATCTGATGCTCCAGCAGGAGACCCCGGATGACTTCGTCATCGCGACCGGCGAGACGCATTCCGTCGAGGAGTTCTGCCAGATAGCCTTCACCGAAGCGGGCCTCAACTACCACGATCATGTGGTGTCCGATGCCGCGTTCGTTCGGCCTGCGGAGGTGGACCTCCTCATCGGCGACGCCAGCCGAGCCCGCAAGATTCTTGGCTGGGAGCCGGAGGTGAACTTCCGGCAATTGGTGAAGATGATGGTCGACGCAGACCTGGAGCGCCTCGAGGGCGATGTGGACCGCGGCGTCGCACCCCACCGTAGGCCCACTCCTGTGGGGACGTGAGAGCACTCATCGTCGGAGCCGACGGGTTCGTCGGCAGGCACCTTGCCGCGCACCTGCGTGAGCAGGGCGACACCGTCCTGGAGGGCGTCGGCCCCAACGGAGCGGCCGGTCGGCACCAGCGCCGGTTGGACGTCACCGACGTGAGGTCATTGGAGGCTGCACTCGAGTGGGCCGCCCCAGACGCCGTCTATCATCTCGCGGCGGTGGCATACGGACCGGACGCGGCTGCCGATCTCACGCACGCCCTCACCATCACCGTGACGGGCACGGGGAACCTGCTTGGAGCGGTCGAGCGGCTGGCGCCGGAAGCCCGGGTCCTCGTCACCGGATCGTCCGAGGTGTACGGCGATCCGGAACTCACCTCCATCCCGGAAGCGGCGCGTCTCGAACCGATCAACCTGTATGGCGCGACCAAGGTCGCACAGGAGGCCGTTGCACTGGCGTTCGCCCGTAGCCGCGGCCTGACCGTCGCCGTGACTCGATCGTTCAATCACGCGGGACCGGGGCAGCGCGATTCGTTCGCTGTTCCGTCCTTCGCGCGGCAGCTGCGCATGGTGGAGCTTGGCCGCGCCCCGGCTGAGCTGCGAGTCGGCAACCTCGCTCCGGTCAGGGACTTCAGCGATGTGCGCGACGTCGTGCGCGCGTACCGGTCCCTCATCCGCGAGGGGCATGCCGGTCAGGCGGTGAATGTCGCAAGCGAACGCGGCGTATCCATCGGCGACGTCCTGCAGCAGCTGGTCGGGATTTCCGGCCTCGCCGTGGAGGTGACCGTCGACCCAGCCAGGGTGAGAGCAACCGATCCCAAACGCCTCGTTGGCGATGCCCGTCTGCTGAAGAAGCTCACCGGCTGGCAGCCCAGGATACCGTTGGAGCGCACGCTGACAGATGTCTGGTCAGATGCGCAGATGCGGTGGCAATAACCGAGCCGCATCGAATTCCCGCGCCTGCCCGACCTCGACCGCGACGCCGATTCGGGACCTGGAGGCGCCGGGCATGGCTGGCACTTTTCGCCGTCGTGGGCGTACTCGTCTTGGCCACCGTACTCGTGTGGGTTCGACTGGCGGCATTCAACGACCGCGTCAGTACCGCGCCATCCGCCAGTACCTCACTGTGGGGACCGATGACGTCAGGATCGGAACGCGTCAACGTGCTGATCCTGGGCTACGGCGGGCCCGAGCATGAGGGGCCGTTCCTGACGGACTCGATCAACGTTCTTTCGATTGACCCAGCCTCGGACAAGAGCGTCATCATCCCGATCCCACGGGACATCTGGATCGAGGGGCATCCCGACGTTCCGGGCAACGGCAAGATCAACCAGGCGTTTTCCCTGGGCCACGGCGACGGCGGCATCGTCACCGGCGCCGAAACCGCGGCGCGGGTGGTCACGACGGTGACCGGCCTCCCGATTCACCATTGGCTGACCATCGACTTCGATGGTCTCGTCGCCGCCGTGGATGCGGTCGGCGGGATCACTGTCGAAAACACAACCAGCTTTTCGTATGGGTCGCCGCAGGACGTATCGAGCGGATCGGCCTGGGATGGGACATTCGCCGCCGGACCAATTGATCTCGACGGCCCTGCCGCGCTCATGTACGCGCGCACTCGGTTCACGAGTGATGCAGCAGAGTCGACCGACTTCGCGCGGAGCATCCGTCAACAGCGCGTCTTGAAGGCGCTGGTGGACGAGGTGGCGGGCAGTGGGATCGGATCACTGCCTCGGGCGCTGCGGGTCATGGGCGCCGTCGACGATCACCTGCGGACGGATCTATCGGTGATCGATCTGGGATTGCTCGCTGATCGGCTGACGGCTGATGGCCGCATCGAGCTGTCCGAGGGCCTCGTGCTCGAGGCGACGACCACGACCGACGGCCAGTACGTCCTGGTGCCGATCGGGCGAACGGGACCCACGGACTACGAACCAATTCATCGGTATCTCGCTGGGGCCCTCGCCGAGCAAGAGCTCACTCCAAACGCGACGCCCGGAGATGAGCCATAGAAGTTCAGGGCGATCCGGTGGGCTGAGGCATCCTCGGAGCCTCGGCGAAGAGGCGTTCCCCGAGGCTCGCAATCGTTTCCAGATTCGGATGCAGCACATACCCGGCCGGGTGCTGCGGGTCCGGCGTCACGTACTCGGGTGGGGTGAGCACGACGCGCTCGATGTCGTCGTCGGCGGCTTCGACGGCCTTCGCCAGTGACGCCAAGCGCTCGGAAGGCACGTCGGTGACGAGGCTCGTCCTGACGGCGTCGAGGAGTCCTGGCAGGCTGAGCAGCAGGTTCCCGGCGGTCAGCTTGTCTCGGAGGGCAGTGAGCAGCTGCTGCTGACGTTCCGCGCGGGTGAAGTCGTTGTCCCCCTCCCCCATGCGGGATCGCGCGTAGGCCAGCGCGGTTGCGCCATCCATGGAGTGCGTCCCCGGCTGAATGAAGAAGCCGTTGTTGATGGCATCGAACTCGTCGTTGTAGGTCGGGTCGTTGACCGCCTCCCGGACGTTCACCGTCACGCCACCTACCGAATCGATCGCTCGCTTCAGGCCCCCGAGGTCGATGGCGGCGAAGTAGTGGATCTTGGTGCGCAGCAGCCCGCCGATCGTTCGTTTGAGGGTTCCCGCGCCGCCGTGCGGATAGGTCGCCGGATCGGACTCGGCCGCCGACATCAGCGAGTTGAGCTTGGCACGATACGGTGTCCCATCGGGCAGCGGAACGCCGTACAGATCCCGCGGGATCGACACCATCGTCGCCCTTCCGGTTTCGGGATCAACGCTCGCGACCAACATGGTGTCGGTGAGTCGGTGGTCGCGACCAGGCCCGAAGTCCACACCGACGAGGAGGACCGTCACACGCTCGCCACGGTCGACCTCCGGCTGATCCGTGGGCGTCGGCAGTCGGGAAGGCGTTTCATCCGTATCCAGAGTATCGATCCCGCCTCCGAGTGAAATCGCGCCGAGGGTGTCGACGGCCTTCATCGCGTAGTAGGCGGGCAGCGCATGCATGGCGACTGTAACGACGACGAGCACGGAGGTGATCCCAGTTGTCCAGTGCCGGAACGTCAGTGCTTCTCGCCATGCATGTGCCTGCACGATGGCGACCAGGCGCCATCCGAGCAGGGCAAGATCGAGGACGATGAGGCCCACGAGGATGCGCGCATCGAGCAGCCTCGAAACGAAGCCGGCGTCCCCCGCGGCCCATACGACGACGAGGAGGAGAACGACGAGGACCGCCGGAATGGCGAGCAATGCCGCCAGCAGACCCTGGCCGTTGTAGGCTTGCCCCGCGCCGGGGAACAGGAACGATAGGACCGCTGCTCCGGCCGATCGTGGATCGGCCGAATGGAGCGGCTTGGAGGAGTGAATCACTGGCTCTTGTGTACATTGACCAGGGGACGCCGAGTATAGCTAGGACACCGGCAAAGTACTCTGACGCCGCTTGTGTGCCGAGTGTTGCATGGGTTCGCTGACGGCGCGACAGCGAATCGTTGCGGCAGCCGGCGTCCTGACGCTCGTCATGGCCGCGGCTCTTGCGGCGCTGTTCACGATGCCGCGAGACCCCGCCCCCACGCCGAGCGCATCTCCTTCCGCATCGCAGTCACCGTCGACCACGCCTACGGCGACCCCCACGCCCTCCCCCTCCCCCACGCCTTCCCCCTCCCCCTCGCCCTCCCCGACAGCGACTCCCTCGCCGGCGCCGCAGGCGCGCTGTCCATACGACGGCGAGCCACTCGTGACAGATCCGTTGGCAGAGCCAGTCCTCGTCTCGATCGACAATCACCCCGCCGCTCGCCCCGCAACGAACCTGAATGCGGCCGACATCATTTTCGAGAATCCGGTGCAGGGAAACAGCACTCGCTTCGTGGCCCTGTACGCCTGCGACGGGGCGGCCGATACGATCGGTCCCGTCCGCAGCGGCCGTTGGATTCAACGCGACCTCTGGCAGCAGCTCCGAGCCCTGCCGGTCATCTACGGCGCGGCTCCGTACACGATCGCGTTCTTCGCGGAGCACGGCATGCCGTACATCGATGGCAACGTCGAACCCTGGCGCTTCTTCTCACGAGGTGCGGGCCGGCCCGCGCCCTACAACGTCTATCTCGACATGGAGCTCTTGCAGGACACGATTCGGGATCATCCCGGACTGGCCCAGCGGGCGGCGGATGCGGGCGATCCACGGGCGATCCTCGATTTCGACCCTGACTGGGAGGCTCCAGACCATGTTCGCGACGTCGAATCAGTGCGCATGTGGACGAGTGCCACATGGACCTTCGGCTGGCGCTTCAACTCCGACACAGGCCTGTACGAGCGGACCGACGCCGGCAGGCCGACAACCGACGCGTCAGACGGTCGACCATTGACGCGTCGCACGGTCATCGTGCAGCGCGCAGTCTCGGAGCGACCGTTCGCCGATCCGCGGCCAGAAGCGGACCCGCCGATTCAGCGGCTCGTCGGATCCGGCGTCGGGACGGTCTATGTCGACGGGATGGCCATCGACGTCCGCTGGTCGCGACCGTCACAGGACGCGGTCACCTCCTGGACCGTTGCGGACACGGACGAGGAGCTCGTGCTGCCGCCCGGGCCGGTCTGGTGGCATGTCCTGCCCACGGGAGCACAGTTGGTGGAGGAGTGACGGTCGCGGAACCACGCATACTACGGCCGAGATGAGCCTGCATCGAGGACCGCTCGAGGTCACCGTCGAAATCCCGTCGGGCAGCCGCAACAAGTACGAGTACGACCACGAGCGCCATCGGTTCGTGCTCGACCGGGTCCTGTACTCGAGCGTCCACTACCCGGCCGACTACGGCTTCATCGAGGGCTCGATGGCCGAGGACGGCGACCCGCTCGACGTGCTGGTCCTCATCGCGGAGCCGACGT
>JAHWJF010000064.1 GCA_019348515.1 Chloroflexota bacterium
GGCATCGGCTATCGCCTCGCGGCAAGTGGGCCACCCGTGAGTTAGTCGGCTTCATCCCCTATTACGCTCATCGTGCCCCCTGGTTGCAGGGGCACGAGTGTCTCTCTGCTGTTGGTCATGACACTTCCCCTATGTCGTTCCCACACTCGGGACCATGCATCATGCAAGATGTCGGATCGTTGCCTATGGTGGCGTTCACGACTGTTCACGAGCTGAAGCTCCCTCGTTCACCATGTCACACCAGGGTGTTCACTGAGGTTCGGTAGAGTCGCGGGGTGGAGCTAGTTGTTCACACGCAGCAACGGCTGGTGGCACGTGTCGGTCAATGGAGCTCATGGTTGGGTTCGCCAGAGCTGCAGGGCGACCGATGTCGAACCACCCAGGAATCGAGAGCAAACGAGGAGGAACGGTGATGAACGATCTTGCAAGAACCTGCTTACGTCCAGCAGCTACGGCGGTCTTTGCATCAAGCCTGGTGCTCGGTGCAGGTTCGGCAGTCGCCCAGACCGACCAAGCCAACGGGCTGGACCTGACGAACGCCCCGGTCGATATGCATGAGGGTACCTGCGCCAATCCGACCCTGGATCCATGAGCGTCGATTGGCCGTTTGCAACGGCAGCATTATGGCGATGCCGTCGGCGAGAATGGAGAGGAGACGGAGGCCGAAGGCTTTCTGACGGAAGACGAGGATGATGACAGAATCCTCGATGATGGCGAGGATGCGAACGGGAATGGCGTTCTCGACGTGGGAGTCGACGCCGACGATGACGGAACGCTCAACGACGAGGAGTTCGTGGCCGAGGACCAAGGGATGACCAGTCTGCCTCCCAGGCCCACCGTCTACACAGCTGAGGGCGAGATCGATTCCGGCTTCGAGCCGCTGCTCGATCAGCAGAACGTCATTGCCGTCCATCAGAGCTCAGACCAGTACGAGACCATCGTCGCCTGCGGGAACGTCGGGGGCATCGAATACGAAGACGGAAACGAGATCGTCATTGGCTTGACGTCCGTGGACGGCTCGCAAGTCCGCGGCTACGCGGTCTTTGAGTACGACACCGCCGTCTTCGGCAATGACGTAACGGCTGTGACGGTCCATGTCTTCGAGAACATGCCCTCGCAACGTGATGCCCGGATGGCGGCTACGCCCGCGGCGTAGCCCCAGGTAAACAGGCTGTCCCGGCCCCGTCGCATGACGGGATCGATGGGGGCATGCTCTCATGGGTCGACACCGTAGGAGAAGCCAAGATGTACCTGCTGACGAAGCCGCGAGCCGCGTGTGCCGCGTCCACACTGCTGCTGGCAGTGCTCGCTGGCTCGTCAGCCACCACTGCGGGACACCGACCGAGAACGCGGCCCTCGGACTGCGGCCATTGACGGACGAGCGCTTCTATGGCGTCGCCGTGCTCGCAGAGGCGACTGGCCGCGACACGGCAACTAATCGGCAATTGGTCGTCACCGTCTATGTCTTCCAGGAGCAGGTCCCGACCGGTCCCTTAGGCGCTGGCCTGACGCCAACCGCCAGTGCCAGCGCCGACCCGTAATCGTGATGCAAGGCTCACTACTTGGATTGGACCTCAAGGAGTACCCCATGACCACGACGAATACTTCTCGGCTCTTGAAGCTTGGCGATACTGACCTCACCGTTCGCAGTCCTCTCGAGGATATCCGCGGCCACACGGTCATTGACCAGTCGGGGGACGAGATCGGTCATGTTGATGCGCTGCTGATCGACGACCAGGAACGCAAGGTGCGCTTTCTTCAGATTGCCTCGGGCGGCATTCTGGGCATCGGCGAACAGCGATTCCTCGTTCCCGTCGATGCCGTCCTCGGGGTGGATGACAGCCAGCTTGTCATCGACCAAACGGGCGAACGCGTCTCCGGCTCCCCGGGCTATGATCCCGACCTCGTCTACGATCGTGACTACTACCGCGACCTCTACAACTACTACGGGTACGCCCCGTACTGGCATCCGGGCTACACCTACCCGGCCTACCCGTATTAGGAATGTGGATCAGGCTCTCGTCCAACCGATGCGGCTGTTTGCGCCCTCGGGACCGCTGGCCGCTGCCTCAGCGACCAGCGATCCATGAAGCGATGAACACCTGATGGGTGACAGAACGCTGGCCATCGTCATTTGGGTCGTCATTGACGCTATCGGCGCCTTTGGTTGTGCCGGCTGGGTTGCGGGTAGGGCAACGCGGGGGCGGATACCGGGCGCGCTTTCTGGCCTTCTCATCGGAATCGTGACTCTCCTCGTGATCCTCGGTCTTGTCACAGTCCCGTTGCTGCGAGTGGTGGATCTCTACAGTGTTGGCATCGAACTTGGCATCATGGCGCCGCCCGAAGGCGTATCGTCCCTGAATGAATCCGGCGATGGACTGGTTGAGTCACCACAAGAGCAAGGTACCTCTGGAGCAGGCGACGCTCTACGGACCGCCATCGCGCAGACTCGAGCATTCGCCTCGTATGCCGTTGCTGTCCTGACTGCGCTGGTGGGAGCAGCAGTGCTGGGTGGAGTTGCGGGCGGTCGCACTCAAAGCCGTCCTGGTCTTGACCCTGCCACGGCGGTCGTCTCGCTTGCCGTCGTGATGGCACTCATGGCGGTCTTGACCGTCTGGCTCTGGCCGAGTCTGCGGGCAACCGCTTTAGCGGCGGTCGATATGGACCAGTCAGCCGGCCCGGATGCCGGTGTCAATCTCACCGAGGTGGCCCGGCACCCACAGGCGATGTGGGGCCAAACCGTGACCATCAGCGGTCTTGTCGATCATGTGCTGAGCCCCCGCGCCGTACTGCTCGGCAACGACAAGCCTATCGTCGGCGATAAAGTGCTTGTTCTGGGCGAGGAACTCCTCGCCGATCTCGTCACAGACAAGAAGTCCCGTGATGAAGTGATTCTCAAAGGGGATGTCGCCCAGGTGACGGGGGAGGTTCGGCCGCTCGCCGACCTCGAACCTGGCCGCATCCCCAGCGAGCTCGCCGGCTATGAAGGCCAGGCGGTCGTGATTGCCCGCCAGATCAACCTGGACGTTCCGGTCGCAGCGGCGAACGGTGACAAGGAGTTCACGGTCGGCACGGACGGCCCTGAGCGCGGCGTAACGGTTAACGACGTGATCGACCACACGGAGCAGCACCTGGGGCAGAGAGTGTCCGTGAGCGCCGAGGTCGAGGAAGGTTTACTCACCCCGCATGCTTTCCTACTCGGCGACCGGGGGCTTCTGGCTGTCAGTGCGGAGCCGCGCCCGGAGCTGTTCGTCGAGGCGACCGCCTATGTCACGGGTGAGGTCCGTCGATTCGGAATCGCAGAGCTGGAGCAAGAGCTAAGGATCGACCTGGACGATGCCGGGCTCCGTCAATATGAGGGTGAGCCGGTCATCGTCGTTCACGCGGTAGAGGTGGTGATGTGAGGACCCGGCGGTCGCGAGTCGCACCACTGATGGCGCTGACTGTCTTGCTGATCATCACGATCGTGCTGACGCAGGCGGCGGCGGGAGTCGGCGTACTGCCGGGTGACGTGACGGTGGCGCACGTGGTGCAGGCGGTTCCCGTCGCCGGCGCCGAGTCGCTGGCCTGGTTCGCCTTCTGGGCCGGCAGCGCCCCGGTGGTCCTCATCGTCGCCGCGCTCCTGGCCTTCGTTCTCTGGCGTCATGGTCACATCCGGCTGGTCGCGATTGTGCTCGGGATCCTCGTGTTACGGGCGTTGAACCCGTTATTGAAGTTCCTGGTGGCCAGTCCTCGCCCGACCACCGAGCAGGTGCTCGTGACGGAGCTTGCACCGGAGTACGGCTTTCCCAGTGGACACACGATGGGCGCCACGCTTCTCTATGGCGGCGTGATCTGGTTGGCGGAGCGGACGATTGCCATGACGTGGGTGCGACGGCTGGTGCAGGTAGTAGCGGCGGTGATCATCCTCATCACCGGCTTCGGGCGCGTCCACACCGGAGCCCACTGGCCCTCGGATGTGCTCGGCGGCTTCCTGTGGGGATGCACCGGGCTCGTCCTGCTGCTGATCATCGCCGGGCGGTTCGTGCCCCGGGAGGGGCTGGAGACCCACAAGAGGCAGGGACCCCAGATGTGGCCGCGATCGCTGAGCACAGACTCTCGTAGGGCGACCGGGCAGCAGGCCGATCGGGACCGGGCACGCTCTGATGGGAGGGTGCGCCCGTGAGGGCGACAGAGGGGGGACGGCAGGTGATCGACCTGCGTGCCGATACCGCTCCTCGCTTGCGGCAGGGACTCGACCACGAGCCGTTCACCACGGCGCACGGCAAACGCGTCGTCGTCGTCGGGGTGGCGGTGCTCGCGGTGCTGGTTGATGCCTTCACCGCGATCCCGCACAGCTGGATCGTGGTGGCTTGGGCGGTGCTGGCCGCCGCCATTGCGGTAGTCCCGCGGGTGGCCTCGCTGACCATGCCGGTCATCGCCTACGCCGGTGTCTGGATTGGCTTCAACATGATGCGGGCCTGGGCCGATGGTACGCCGTGGGCCGATCAGCGGCTCGGGTTCGTCGCCTGGCTCGAGCGCTCCCTCTTCGGCGGCACGCTCCCCTCTGCCGTCATGCAGGAGCAGGCCTTCGACCGCGTTCCGAACTGGTACGACTACGGTTGGGCCGCGGTCTACCTCTCCTTCTTCATCGTCCCGCACCTGGTGGCCATCCTCCTGCTCTGGTGGTGTCGGTCCCTGTTCTGGCGCTACGTGCTGGCGCTGGCAGTCCTATTTGCCCTGGCCCTCGCCGGCTTCTTCGCGTTGCCGACGGCGCCGCCCTGGCTCGTCACGGAAGTCGTGCCGGCTGCGGACTTTGCGCACATCGTGCGCGTTGTCCCGATCGCCGCCACCCACCTCGATCTGCCCATCCAGCTCTATCACCAGGGATTACGCGGCAGTGTCGTGGTCAGCCAGGTGCGGATCGAGCCGAACCCGATGGCGGCGATGCCCTCGATTCACTTCGCGGCCACGGCGCTGCTCCTCTTCCCAGCGTGGCACCTCCACCGCCGGCTCGGCCTCGTGGCTCTGGTCTACACGCTCCTGATGGGCGCGGCCCTCGTCTACCTCGGTGAGCACTACATCCTGGACCTGATCGTGGGCGGGCTCTTCGCAGCCATCAGCTGGATCGTGGCCGCCCGCGTCCTCGATCGCACCCAGAACGGTTCCAATCCGTGAGCGTAGGCAAGCGCAGCGGAGACTCCAGTTCCAACCGCGCGCCATCAAGGTTCGCTCGCTTCGCGCTTGCCCTGGCCCACCACGCCCCCCTGGCCATCGCCTGCTGGGTCGTCATCGCCCTCGCCGGAGTGCTCCTGGCCCCCCGCTTCGACGAGGCCCTCACCGGCCCCCCGCTCCTCGTCGATGACTCGGCCTCGGCCCGCGCCCAGGCGCTGATCGAGGCGGAGTTCGACCGCCCCTTCACCGAGCAGGATCTGATCGTCTTCGAATCGGAGACGCTGACCGCCGACGACCCCGCCTTTCAGCGCGTCGTCGACGACGCGATTGACAACGTATCCCGACTTCCGCTCGTCGTCTCCGTCGTTGCACCCTCGGATCCCCGCGCGGTCAGCCAGGTCTCGGCCGAGGGTCACGTCGCGGCCGCCGTCGTCTTCCTCAGCGGCTCGAGTGCCGAGCGGCAGGAGCTAACCCCCCGGCTGACCTCTGCCGCCGCCTCGGCGGCCAGCGACGAAGTGCGCGTCTACGTCACCGGGCGCTCCCCGCTGATCACCGAGTTGGTGGTGCAGGAGCGCGCCGACCTGGCGCGGGCGGAGCGTCTCGGCCTCCCGGCCGCCCTGCTCATCCTGGTGATCGCCTCCCGGACGCTCATCGCGGCCGCGCTGCCGATCGGGCTCGCCCTCCTTGGCGGCATCGTCACCTTTGGCGTGCTGGGTGCTGTCTCCGGGCTGATGAGCTTCAATCTCTTCGTCCCCAACGTGGCGACGATGATCGGCCTCGGCGTCGGCATCGACTACTCGCTCTTTCTCATCACCCGCTATCGCGAGGAGTTGGCGCGCCTAGAGAACCCCGCCGAGGCAGTGGCTGGCGCGGTGGCGACTGTTGGCAAGGCCATCGTTGTCTCCGGGGCCACGACCATCCTCTCCCTGGCCGGGCTGCTGCTGGTGAATGCCCAGATCTTCCGCGAGCTGGCGGTTGGGGCCATGACCGCGGTGGCAGTGATGGTGCTGGCGGCGCTGACGCTGCTGCCACCAGTGCTGGCCCTCCTCGGGCACCGGATCGAGCGGGTGCGGTTGCCGCTGCCGCGCCTGTCCACGCGGGGCGGGGTCTGGGCGCGCTGGGCGACGATCGTAATGCAGCGCCCCGGCTGGTGGGCATTGGCCTCGATCCTGATCGTCCTGGTGCTGGCAGCGCCAGTGACCCGGCTGCAGCTGGGGCTGGACACCGACACCGCCGGGCTCGAGAAGCGCTCGGCCACGGTAGGTCGCGAGATTCTGGAGCGAGAGTTCAACGAGGGGCGCATCTCGCCACTGCAGGTCGTCTACGTCAGCGAGGATGGCCCCCTCGACGACGCGGACCTCGACGCCATCGCCCGGCTTTCAGAACTGCTGGCGAATGACTGGGCGGCCGTGGAGGTCACCTCGGTGACCACGCTGATGGATCAGTACGCCGGTGCGCACTCGCTAGCCATCCTGGAGCGCGCCGCGGCGATCCCTCAGGTCGTGGCGGCGGTTGGGGACCTCATCAACGTCGACGGCGGCCGCAATGTCGCCATCATCCGGGCTGTGCCCCGCTTTTCGCCCGATACGCCGGAACCGGTCCAGTTCGTGCGGCGGGTGCGGGAGCGCATGGTGCCGCGGGTGCTAGCGGAGCATGGGGTGGACGCCGAGGTGGTCGTCGGCGGGCTTAGCGCACAGATCGTCGACATCACCGATGAGTCACTGCGCAAGCTGCCGCTCGTCGCCGGGTTCATTGTCGGACTCACCTTCCTGCTCCTGGCCCTTATCTTTCGCAGCATCGTCATCCCGATCAAAGCCATCCTGATGAATGTGCTCAGCATCGCCGCGGCCTATGGGCTATTGGTTGTCGTCTTCCAAGAGGGGGCCGGGGCCAACGTCTTTGATTTCCAGGCGACCGGGAGCACCCAGGTCTACCTGCCGCTGCTGACCTTCGCCGTCCTCTTCGGGCTCTCCATGGACTACGAAGTCTTTCTGCTGGGGAGAATCAAGGAGGAGTGGGAGCTCTCCGGGGATAACAAGGTCGCGGTGGCGCGCGGGTTACAACGCACCGCCGGGGTTATCACGGCGGCGGCGGCGATCATGGTTGCCGTCTTTGCCGCATTCACCTTCGCCCGCTTGATGGAGGTCAAACAGCTCGGCTTTTCGCTGGCGGCCGCCGTGCTGGTCGATGCCACCCTGATCCGGATCATCTTCGTCCCGGCCGCGATGCAGTTGATGGGGGAGTGGAACTGGTGGTTCCCGGCCTGGCTGGACCGCCGGCTGCCGCGCGTCGATCTTTCAGAAGGAAGCGAGGTCGACGCTGCCGCGGCTGAGCATCCGGTTTCCAGTAGTCCTCACAACCGGACGATTGCAGTCGAGTTCGAGTTGCGGCGCAGTGAGGCCGACTCGGAATCGGTCGGAATTCACTCCACTGGTCAAGGAGAGCAGGGAGACCCATAACCGCCCGGGAGCACGGAGCGCGTCTACGAGGATTTCCGCCTGCAACATCTCGCAGCCGCGCTAGAACTGCCCGTGATCAGGGAGAACTGGATCGCGGCGCGGAGCAGTCCAGCAGTTAACGACACGCCGGGATCCGCGACCTCACGCAATTGGAATACCCGGGCGCCCGCACCACGATCTCGGGACACCTCGCGTCAAGTCAGGAGGCAAAATCCACCGACCTTGTCTCTCAGCCGTAGCTGGGTCGGCCCCGGCACAGTGACGGCCTTCGGTCTATGGGACAGACCGACCACAGTGGTTGCGCGCCAGATTGCGGCGGGAGGCCTGTTGCTCAGTAATGTCCAGGCTGCCGGCCAGGTCGTCCGCGATCTCGAAGGCGTAGGTTCCGGGCTCTGTAGTCTCGAACGTGGCTACTGTCGTCTCGCCCGGAGCCATCGTCTCCTCGATCCCGAGATCGGGGATGACGAAGGTGTGCTCGATGTCCAGCACGTTTTTCACCGCAATGACAATCTCACCGGTACGCACTGTATGCGTAGCCGGTTCAAGACCAACTTCCCCGGCAACTAGACCCAACAGCACCTGCACCGACCTATTCACAGCTACATCTATTCACCACTCGTCACCAAGCGGTTCACTATCGTTCGCCAGCGTGTTCACCCCGGGAAACTACGCTTAGGACGCTAGCCCTCCTGGCAATCGCGCTTCGGCAATGGATGGCCACGATGGCCACGATGGTCAAGAGGGTCGACCCTTTAGTGTGGATAGCGCTGTAGCTGATGCCGCGTCCGACGGCGAGGCTTACTGGAAGGAGGTCCAATTGCATACATTTGTCCGAACGCTCGCCCGTGGCACGGCAGCGTCGATTGGCGTCGCGGCCCTGTCATTTGGTCTGGCAGGACCAAGCGCAACACACGCGCAAGACGAAACTGTCGATGTCTTGCTGCGCGGGTACCCGCTTGCAATTCACCAGGGCACCTGCGAGACGCTCGTCGCCGAGCCTTCCTACCAGCTTGCGTCGCTCTGGCCACGGCCGCTTCTGGCCGCCGGCGGGGAGGATGACGGCGCCTACACCGCGGACGACTTCTATGCCGATGGCGGAACAGACGCGCTGGGAGAGGACACGGGATTCCTGTTTGATGACGTGGACGACGACGGCGTGACCGACTACGGACTCGATCTCGACCGCGACAACGTGCTCGCCGAGAATGAAGTCCTGGATCGGCCGATTCTCTGGGCATCAGAGAACACACTGAATGATCTCGAAGGTGCTGTCGCGGGCGAAGAAGGGGCCGAGCTGGCCGATCTGCGAGACGTTCCTCACGCCCTCGTCGTGCACGCCACCGACATCTCCGATACCCAGTATCTCTCGTGCGCGGAGATCGAGGGGTTCACGGACGATGAGGGACAGCTGGTCGCGGTCATGAAGCCGATGGGTAACAACGGATTCACCGGCATCGCCGAGTTTGAGCAGAGTGACACCGGATTCCTCGGCATCGGCGGTGATGGTGGCGCGGCCGATGTCTATGCCTGGCCAGCCCAGGTCACACAATCAGGCAGTGGATCGGCAGGAGCGGGCACGTAGCCGCCACGCCAAGCGCGTAGCGCGCTACCAAGGCGTAGTCCGGGAGAAACTCCCAGTCGGACCGCCCAATCGTGGGGCGAGCGTAAGACAAACCTTCTTCCGTTCGCCTCACAGTGTTCCACCGACTTTGGAGGTGTTCCCTGCCTCAACGTATCGCTATCGATGGCGACACGCGGACGTCAATGTCAAGGAGGTGTATTCAATGCAACGCGGTGCTGGATGGCCTTTATTCACGAGCGCTGGCCTAACCGTTGCCTTGACCCTTTGCTTCTCCGGCCCAACGATGGCCCAGGACGCCACTCCTGCGGCGGGAGCATCGCCGGCCGCAAGCCCCGTTTCCCGGATGGACGCGGTCGACGCCATCCTCCATGATGCCGAGGGGAATGACGTGGGAACGGTGATGCTGAGCGATGTCGTCGAGGACGGGGTCCAGGTCGACGTCTTCGTCGAGGCGGGCAACCTTTCTCCCGGCGAGCACGGCATTCACATCCATGAGCGCGGGGAGTGCCAGGCCGAAGGGGACGAGCCGTTCTCCTCCGCCGGCGGCCACTACAACCCGACCGATGCCGGGCATGGAGGGTTGGATGACCCGGAGGCCCATGCAGGTGATCTCGGCAACATCACCGTGGAAGAGGATGGGTCGGCGGCCGTCGTCATCCCCACCGACCGCTTCACGTTGTCCGAGCTGAATGACGAGGACGGCAGCGCGCTGATCATCCACGCCGATCGGGATGACCTCAAGACCGATCCTAGTGGCAACAGTGGCACGCGCGTCCTCTGCGCCGTCATTTTCCCACCCGGTGAGGAGTCGACAGATCTGCGTGAGGGAACGCCGGTTGGAGAGGTCGTCCAGGAGGCGTTGGCGACCGCGATTCCGGATATCGACTACCCGGAGCAAGACAGCGACGAGGCTGCCAGCCCTGAGCCGGCCCAGTGAACGCGGGCAGTGACCACCCAGGCTATGGCCGGAGCTCCATTACCAGGCGTCTCGGCGCGAAGAGTGGTGACGAGAGAGAAAGGAGGATCACGAAATGCAACGTACCCGCCTCACTCGGCTAATGCCTGTTGGCGCTGCCTCGCTCATGTTTGCCCTAGGCATTGGCCTCGCTCAGGCGCAGGAGGCAACGCCAGCTGGCCAAGCGGGAGAGTCTGCGAGGCCGTTTCCAGCCGCGATTTATGAAGGAACATGCGACAACCTCTCTGCCGAATCGACGTTCGATCTTACCGGTGTCTCGTACGGCATCGTGACACCGCAATCGCTTGTCGGCGGGTTGGAAGATGCAACCCCGGTGACGGCCGACATGGCCGCGAGCGAGGAAGTCGATCCGGTGGCGATCGGCGCCACGACGCTTGATCTCAACGTGACTCAGTTGTTCGTAGGGGATCGTCAGTACGCGGTTGCTGTCCATGATCCCAACTCGGAAAGCGCGCTCGTCTGTGGCAACATCGGCGGCCCGCTGCTTCAGGTTACAGGGCAGACGCGCACCACGCTCGACGAGGCGAGTATCGCCATCGCCCTGCGCGAACAGGATGACTCAGGGTACAGCGGGGTCGCCTGGCTGCGGTCGCCGGAAGGTGGGGTTGCTGAAGGGACTTCCACCACCCTCACGATTTTCCTCATTCCACCCGAAAGCGCGTAAGCGCAGTTAGACGCGGAAGTCTTGTGATCTACGGAAGGAGAGCCTGATGGACACGAGCGACCCTCGATCCCCGACGACCCCTGGCGA
>JAHWJF010000451.1 GCA_019348515.1 Chloroflexota bacterium
TCATCATTGCTCCCGCGAGAGCAGCCACAGGAACGTGACCGCACAGACGTTGACGATGATCACCACGACCCAGGCAATCGCCGCGCTGGTGCCCATCAGGAACGAGGCGAAGCCCATCGAGTACGCGTGCAAAGGCAAGTTATAGGTGGCAGTGCCCGGGCCGCCTCGGGTGATGATGTAGATCAGGTCGAACGTCTTCAGCGCGTCGATCAGCCGGATCAACCCAACGACGACGATGATCGGCGTCAGCAGCGGCAGCACAATCCGCCACAGGTATTGGAAGCGGCTCAGCCCGTCCAACTCGGCGGCCTCGGTGATCTCTGGTGAGATCGACTGCATCCCCGCGAGCAGAATGAGCGCGACGAACGGCGTCCATTGCCAGACATCAACCGCGATCACCGCCGGTAGCGCCCACTGCGGGCTGGCCAGCCAGTTGATACGAGGCAGCCCCACGCTCTCCAGAAAGTAATTGATCAGCCCGTAGCCGGGTTGGTACATGTAGCGCCAGGTGAGCCCCAGGGCCACCGGTGAGGCGAAGACCGGGATGATGAAGAGCGTGCGCAGCAGGTTCATGCCGCGGCGCTCTCGGTCAAACAGATTGGCGACGAAGAACCCGATGATGAACTGCAGCGCCAGCACCGAGAGGGAGAAGACGAAGGTGACCCTGACCGACTTCCAGAAGAGGTCATCCACGAGGAGTTGGCCGAAATTGCGTAGACCAACAAAGTGCGCCAGATCCGGCCGCGAGAGGTTGTACTGCTGCATCGACATCCAGAGAGAGTAGATCGTCGGGAAGATCGTCATTAACACGAGAAAAAGCACGGAAGGCAGGAGCAGCATGGTCGCCAGGCGGCGCTCCGACCGCACGTGACGAGACGGGGCGACCGCTGCCGTCTCGGCTCGGTCCAAACTGGCAGTGTCGGCGGATACGGCCATTGCTACTTCGCACCTCGACTGGCAAATAGAGTTCTTCTGCCATGCGGACCGACGTGATGGATCTCGTCCCGGTGCTCATCCATCCGAGCGAAAACGAGATTCCTACGGTCCTTTAGTATCGCGACACAATGGATGTGTCAGCGCCCTCGGCAGGACACCCTTCCATGCCCGTCTCCTCGAGAGCCGCGGTGGCCGCGGGCGGCGAGGCAACACCGCAACAAAGGGCGTCCCACCACCCGCCGCCTACCATTGCGGGACCGCGAGGATCCTGAGCTCCTGGCCCCGATGTCTACTCGTAGTATCCAGCGTCCTGCATGATCTGGCGCACAGCGGCATCCATATCGTTGAGTGCCGCCTCGGTCTCCTTCTCTCCGAGGACGACCGCCGCGACCTCGTTGCCGACCGTCTCATAGAGCGCCAGTGTCTCCGGCAGCGGTGGGTAGCGGACGGCCGTTGGCAGTGATTCCTGGATGGCCGGGAAGTGCGCGCGCAGCGGGGCATACTCTTGGAGCAGGGACGCGCGAGCGGGCTGGCCGGTCCCTTCGACCCAGAGCCTGCCGATTTCCGGATCCTGCTGGTTGCCAGAGCAGCAGAACTTCACGAATTCCCAGGCGGCATCCTTGTTGTTGGAGAATGCCGGGACGAGCAGGCCGAGCCCGCCCATATGCGGCCGGTGATCGCCGTTCTCGACGTTGCCCCGCGGCACGCGCGTCGAGGCCCAGACCTCATAGAACTCGGTGAACTCCGGATCGTTCATCGTCGTGCCACCCCATTGCGCGGGGGCGTAGGTCCAGGTGCCGTTCGCCATCGCCGGGTTGGACTCATCGTCAGAGGCATTGAGCGAGCTTGCCTCGAGATAGGGTGCCAGCGCGAGGAGGACCTGCATTGCGCTGTTGCCGGCCTCGGTGGCCATACCAGGGTTGTAGAAGCCCGGCTCCATCCTGTCGAACCAGTCACCGCCGTACGAGCGCAGAATGGTGATGAAGACGGTGCCGGCAAAGAGCCCGCGCTTGAGCGTGGTACCGGTCTGATTAACGCCGCTTTCAGCGAGGACCCTGGCAATCTCGATCGCGTCGTCCCAGGTCTCGGCCGGCCCATCGATCCCCGCCTGCTCCAGAACGTCGAGGCGGTAATACTGGAGCTGGCAGTTGCTGTCGGGTGGGAGGCCATAGAGAATGCCGCCGTCCGCGGCCGGCTTATCCCGGTAGAGGTCCATGACATTCTCCGGCACGTCGGCCAGGAGATCAGCCATATAGTCCGGGTCCCGCTCCAGATACGACTGCAGCGGCTCCAGCGAGCCGAGGGCGATGAGCTGCGGCACAACCTGGTAGTCGTTGTGGAGGATGTCGTACTGGTCTGACTTAGCCGACATTTCGATCACGGTACGTGGGATATAGTCGGCGATAGGCTCGGCGATCCACTCGATCGAGATTTCGGGGAACTTCTCCTGGAAAAGTGGGTAGACCGCCCGCTGCGGCAGCTCCCAGCGCTGCCCTGAGGGCGCCCAGGAGACAAGATTGCCGGAGGGAGTAGGTGTCTGCGCCGACGCCCGGCGGGCGTCGCCGAGCAGACTGCTCAGTGCCGTCGCGGAGAGGCCGAGCGCGGCGCCACGCTGCAAGATCTGGCGCCGGTTGAGCCGGCCGGAAACGGCGGCTCCCACAAGCTCCTGTCGCTGCCGGAGAAGATCACTCTGCTGCACTTCTGCCTCCTTAACCCGATCACTCGCTGAGAACCCGAATCCCCATGGCCTGGCGCCGCCCGCATGCGAGGGATCGGAACCACACCTCGCGGAGCAGGTATCCAGCTTGCCGCGAGGTCTCACCAGTGATGGCCGCCTGTTGCGACCATAGAACGCAACCGGACCTTAACGCGTCGGTAGTGACGACCCTAACATGTTCTAATCACGGACGCAACGGCTCATCTGGTTCGGACTGAGAACAACCATTTGGGCGGAGCGCCGGCCAGGTGGTGACGACCCGCGCACACCGATACGGGGCGCGAGGGTCGCTCGTACCAGTGCGGTACGCTGCCAGCAGCCCAGACGTGTGTTGGCGCGTGTACCAAGACGAGGCCGGAGGGTTGGCCAAGCGGCCCTTGACAAGCGTGTTTGACCCCTCTAGGGTGTTCTCCATCGAAACCAAAGTGCACGTGCAATCCGCATGACGAACAGGTTGTCGGGCCGCGCGATAAACCCAGACGTGCCGGCCTTTGAGGCCGGTTTGTTCGGAATCAGCCATGGCTCCGACGCCGGAGAGTTGACACTGGGCGAAGGGCCGCAGCGAGCGACCTCGCCGGTGGAGTGGGGTGACATCGTGCAACTAGACAACAGT
>JAHWJF010000452.1 GCA_019348515.1 Chloroflexota bacterium
TCTCGATCGCCGCCACGATGGGCTCGCCCTCGCTGGCGGTGAAGCTCAGGTTCAACTCACCGTCCTGGACGTCGACCTCATCTTGCTTGACCAGGGCGGTCAACGCGCCGACCTCGGCGAAGACGTCGAGGTCTTCGAGCATCGTCTCCCCCTCCACCGTCACCGAGAAGATTCGCTGCCCTGGGTCACCGGTAGGTCCGCCTGGCGCTCCCCAATACGGTTCCGCAAAGTAGAGTCGCACCAGGTAGACGCCGTTTGCATCGACCGGAATGGCATAGTCGAACCCACGGCGCTTTCCGGGGCCCGCGCCGGAACGCTGAGTCAAATAGAGGTCGGCGTCGTCGGTTCCCGCCACACCATAACTCCCGCGCCAGTCAAGCGCCGAGCCGCCTTCAAAGAAGTGGTCGTCGCTCCAGCCACCGGCATTGGCGGCAACGTCCTGGTTGCGCCGCTCCCGCGGCTCTTTGTCCTTCTCCCGCGTGTTCTGAGACGGCTCGTTGGTGTTGACATCGGCTCGCTGCCGCTCCGGTGCGGCAGCCGCGGCGGCTCGCGACGACCCATCGCGCCGGCTGCCATCTTTTCGCGATGCGCCTCCCTCGTCACGATCCCCGGTGTCATTATTATTCCGACGATCGTTCCGAGACACCGTCTCCTCGTCGAGTGGCTCAACCTCCTGATCGAGAAGTTCAGGCTCGTCCTCGGGCCTAGCCGCGCCCGCTGGCTTATCCTCATCCCCGAGGTCGGAGCCCTCCCCGGCATCTCCCGTTTCCGATGCCGGGTCTCTCTCGCGTGCAGATTCGTCATCGTTCTCGGCACCGGTGAACACCAACCCGTTCTCCACCGGAACCGGTGCTGTCCCCTCAAATCCGCCACCGACCGCGCTGCCCTCGGTCACTTCGGCTTCACCCGCGTCATCACCCAGCCCCTGCTCGTCGCCTGGGAGCTCTTCCTGCAGCAATAGCTTGGCCCTCACCCAACCACGTGCGAACTGGCTGTCTTCGACGTCCTCGTTCAACTGAACTCGTTGCTCCTGGTTGCCGGAACCACCGCGGGCTTCCCGCGGCTCTCGGTCGTTGGGTTCGTTGTCGGCAAGACGCTGACCGGCCGACTCGGCGTCGTCCGTGGCTCCGGAATCGATCTTGATGATCGAATTCCATTCCGCTGCATCCAGCGTCGCCTCCTCGTCCCAGGCTCGTTGTGGCACGGGAGGGGGCTCTGGTGGCGCGAAGAGCTCCCCCGAAGCGGCCGCCTCGGCAATCAGCTCTTCATTTCGGCGAGGATTGTCCCGAGTTGGTTCTTCGTAGGATGTCGCATCTTGCGCGGGTGGACCGCCTATTCCTTCAGCTTCCAGGTCCGAGCCCTCAGCCTCGGCATTCGAACCATCAACCTCCGCGTCCGAGCCAGTGGTGATAACCGGCTTCGAGATGTCGGTTCGCTCCCGCTGCCTCGACCTTGCCCGGCCGTCCCGTTCGACCTCAACGCCGTTGAGGTTCTCTCCATTCTCGGGAGCGGGCGCCTCCGTCTCTCCTTCGCCTCCCTCACCGCCCAACTCTGGCACCGGCTCTGGTTCCGGTTCGATCCCGTCGGGAGATTTGTCACAGGAGTCGCCGACGCCGTCGCCGTCGCGGTCGGAGAAATCGGAGGTCGCGATATTGGGACAATTGTCTTGCTTGTCAGGGACGGTGTCGCCATCAGTGTCCTGGTAGACCATGCACGAGTCGCCAGCACCGTCGCCGTCCGCGTCAGCTTGGTCCGGATTCTGAACATTGGGACAGTTGTCGAGCGCGTCCGGAATGTAGTCCCCATCGGCGTCGAGCTCGAGCAGCGTCGGTTCGTTGGAAACGTCGGGAGCGCCGGCAGCCGTAAGCGATTGCTCGGTGGGTGCCGCATCCTCGACGTAGACGACATCGGCCTGTCCGGATTCGCCGGCCGGAACCGTCTCCTCCGCAACCCTGTCCTTCTTGCCGTTGCCCTTGTCTTTAGGCCGTGCCTCGACGACCGGGACAATGGCGAGCGCGATGGCCATGATCAGGGCGAGGACGCCCAGGAGCGCTCGCGGCGCGGCTCCTCCTGGCACTGGCTCCTCCCTCCCAGCGGCTGCGACGCATCGGCTAAGCCGGCTCGCGAAGTGCCCGGCTCCACCGGGCGGACGATGCGCCCCGACGCTCGGTCCCAACGGGTGCGGGTTCCGTTAGGATACCGGTGTACGAACAGAGTTGTCTATGCCTGGCGGGCACAACAGGGATGATGGTGGAAGACTCGCCAAGTCCAATCCTGGGATTCCTCGCGTTGGCGCGCTTCCTGGCCCGCTTCAAATCCGTACCGCGCACCGGGTGGCTCGACCGAGGAGTTGATCCGCTATGGGCCGAGTCTGTCGCCGACCACTCGTTTGGGGTGGCCCTCTTCGCCTGGGCCTGTGCTCTCCAGCGACAGGCCGAGGGGGCTGACCTCCTCCCGGAACGCGTGCTGAAGCTCGCGCTCATCCACGATCTGGCCGAGGCCGAGATTGGTGACCTTCCACCATACGATCCAGCCGCCATCCCCGATGCGCAGAATCCCGCGGCCCGCCGCGCGTTTCTTGAAACGCGTCACATCCGTGATGCGGATCGTGACGCCGAAAAGCGGGAACGGGAAGACGCGAGCATGCGGAAGTTGCTCGCTACTCTGCCCCGCGGGACGCGAGCCGAGATGGCGGAAGCTTGGGATGAACTACGCCTGGGGACCAGCGCCGAGGCTCGGTTCGTCAAGCAGGTCGACCGCCTGGAGACGTTCCTTCAGTCCCGACACTACCTGCGCGCCGACCCGACACTGCCCGTGGCATCGTTTCATCAAGAAGTGATGGAGACGATCGACGATCCTCTGCTCGCGGCTATCCGCGACGCGGCGCTCGAGGGGGACTCATCTGGCCCTGTTAGGTAGTCTCATCGGCAAGCATTCCGTTCGCACCAAACGCGATCGGCCGTAGCTCTCCGGTGACCTCCACCCGGCCGGACTCGAGCAATTCCGGCAGAAGATGCTCCGAGGCCCAAAACGTTTCGAGATGCTTCGTGTCCTGGATTCTGGCGATGCGGGCCGTCTCCTGCTGGGTCTTGAGGCAGCAGGCAAGTGCGACGTAGATCGCTTCCCGGTCGGTGTCGACGGTCAGCGGGATGCGGGCGCCCTGCGGCGCCTTCGCCGTGATCATGTTCATGTACGTCGCCACCGGGTCCATCTTGTCGACCGCGCGTCGGAGCACGATATCCGCCATCCCGATCCCCGATGCAG
>JAHWJF010000453.1 GCA_019348515.1 Chloroflexota bacterium
AAAGAAGGCCAAGAAGGTTCTCCGGCGGCATGAGTGCTCCTACCGGGGACGCTGCCAAGGCTACAGCGGCTGCGCTCCTGTCGTGGGCTGTAGCCCGGCCAATAACACCCAGGGATCGTGTCCCCGCGGGGAGCTGTGCAATAGCCGCGGCATCTGTGTGGCCGGCTGTACGGGACAGAACTTCACGCAGGGAAGTTGCCCCGCGGGACAACTCTGCGATCGCGGCATCTGTGTGGCTGGCTGTACGGGACGGAACGGCACGCAGGGAAGTTGTCCCAGGGGGCAGACCTGCAACAACGGCACGTGTGTGGGCGGCTGAGGCGGTTCACCCCTGACCATCACCGGTACGTGCTCGGCTCTCGCTGACTCGCTGACCGCGCCGTAGAAGGGCGCGGTCAGCGCCGGCGATGGGCAAGGCACCCAGACACCCCGTGTGCGTGACGAGCGAGCGGAACTCGACCGCAAGGGGCTGGTCGGGCGTATGGGAGGACCGGGCGACCGCCAGCAAGGGGGTCGGGGGTGCTCAGACCACAAACGGCCCCACGCCCAACTCTGGCGCCGTCAGCCAGACCAGGCCAACGCTTCTTCCAGCGTCTTGCTGGAGAAGTCCTGCTCCTCCGGCGAGTGCAGCGTCACGACCCAGCCGGCACGGGCGACATCCCAGGAGCAATAGTCGCGGCGGGTGGTGATCGCGCGACGCAGCGCATTTTGCAGGGCGCGGCCCTCCAGCATGGGATCGATGCCCGCTTGGGCGATGGCGCCGGCGGGGTCAGGTGCCAGAGGACCATCGCTCAATCGAGCCCTTCGGTGCCCGTGCTCTTCTTGCGCCACTCAGTGATCTGCCACTCCCACTCGGGTAGCGTTCCATCCTCTCGATCCAGGTCGGTCGCGAGGTCGTGGAAGACCCAGGCGATTTCGAGAGTGATATCGGCCGCGACGGTCGACGCTTCCGGGAGGGTGAGACCCACGACTCGTTTGTCCAGCTCATCGTAGCTCTCGGCGGAGATCGCCGCACCACCGGTGACGCCCAGGACGCGGGAGCGTGTGCGCACCG
Organism: Chloroflexota bacterium; assembly: GCA_019348515.1. GTDB lineage: Bacteria > Chloroflexota > Chloroflexia > Thermomicrobiales > UBA6265 > JACCXM01. The sequence continues at coordinate 1,055 of JAHWJF010000453.1, forward strand.
CAGACGGGAGCGCGGACGGGTCACGAGGCTCGTCCACGCTGGTCCTCCGATGCGCGTACTGGCGGCGCGTCGTTAGCAGTACCAGAGCGATCAGCTTGCCTGGCCATCGCCTCGAGAGCGCTGGTCATTCGCCGTGCTTGTTCTTCGCCTGATCGGGTCCGTTCAGAAAGCCGCCTGATTTCCTCGCTGATTTGCGCGAGGAGCACCGCTTGCTGCTCAAGCGTCACCCGTTCCCGCTCACGGCGCGCCGCTTCCTCGCCGAGGAGTTGACCCCAAGATGTGCTGATGTTTTGGATGAGTTTCCGAATGCCAATTTCAACAAGCACTACGGTCAGGAATGCGATACCGATGTCATAAGGAATCTCCGACGCCAACGCTTCTTTGCCGAACTGCACCGATGAAGCAATTAATACAATTGCGATGACAAAAAACAACGCGGCCCGACTGAAGCTCGGCCGAACTTCAGTCGGGCGCCCTTCCTGCGATGCCTCGGGCATTGTCCCCTTCCGACTCATCGCCTCACTTCTGCTCTCGCCTCTGTGTCAGGATAGCCAAGCTCTGCGGGATATCTCCATTTTCCGCACTTGAGATGGAGTCTCAGCTGTCATTTTCAACACTTCACGAGCATTCAAATAGGGCGGTAAGCATCGGCAACGCTCGTTGCAATGTGATAATTAGGGCCACGTATCCTTCCAAAGGAGGGTCTCTTGGCGGCCACCTTCGACTTCCCGGCATTCAAGCGCGCCTTCGAGGCCCAAGACGTTGAGGCGTGGCTAACGTTCTTCGCTCCCGATGCCGAGTGGCGGGAGTATCGTCCTGACGCGCCGCCGCGGTCGCCGAAGATTACGGTCGGCAGGGAGGCGATCCGCGCCAGACTGACCTATATCGCTGGACTCGGCATCAAGCAGGCGATCTCGGACGAGGTGATCGGCGAGGAGCGGATCGCCTTCGCCTTCCTCGTGACCATGCCGGACGGGAGCCACCTCATCGAGCACGTCATCCTACATCTCGCCGACGGCAAGATCGCGCGTCAAGTCGAAGTCGAGGCCTGGGACTGAGCTAGCAGGTCTACCGCGCCTCTACTCCAGTGCCATCTCCACACGTGTCAACATCTGATGCCAGACAATTGTTATTATCCGCAAACGACGAGGTCTCTCTACGCTCCCGATGAACCCTTCTCGGAGATCGGCCGGGGCGTCGCGCCCGGTGAGGAAGATCACCGGCACCTCATCCCCCGCCTCCCGCAGCTTGCGGCAGAGGGAAAAGCCATCGAGCCCGGGCAGATTGACGTCGAGCACGAGGAGGTGCCAGGGTGCGTTGCGGGCCAACGCCAGACCGTCCGGACCCGTGGCCGCGACTTCGACGGTGAACCCCGTGAAGCGCAGCGCCGTGGCGACGAGGTCACGGATCGGCTCCTCATCCTCGACGAGAAGAATCTGCTCCTCACGTGTTCCTAGCTCGCGCATCGACACCGTCTTGCTTCACGAAACTGTTCCCCGAGTCTAGTCCCATACGAGTTTCTGATGTCCGCACGTGCCGTCCGGTCTTCACAAGAGGTCCCGCGAGCAATCACAGCCGCCGAAAAAGACCGTAAACGAGACCCTATTGCTTTTGCGAGATATGGTCGGTATGCTGCGACATGTTCCGTATCAAGCGGCCAAGGTTTTTCCGCGCAATTCTCGGAGATTCCGCTCTAGTGGGAAGGAGCGACCAATGCGACATCGCACCATCTTGTCTTTGGCTCTCATCCTGGGGCTGGTTCCCGCGCTCAACACAACTCCGCTGTTCGCCATGCAAGATGAGCAGCAAGCTGAGCTGTGCGAAGACATGGTTACCGTGGGGGAAGAGACTTTCAGATTAGATTGCACCGACACTCCACCAGGTGAATTCTCAGAAGGACTCCGGGTCACAGCGGGGCCCGAAGCTGAATCAGCCGATCGGCTCTATGCTGTCCAGTTTATCGGTGAAGGTGAAGACGAATCGAACCCCATGGAGGGCGCCTACATCCCGGAACGATTCAACAACCAAGCGATGGTCGTCAAAGTCCTGGACGGTCAGTTTGCCTTTCGTACTCAGGGCCCAGGCGTCATCGTCGATGCACAGGATCAACCTCTAGAGAGGTATACAGCCTCAATTCCGATTGGGCTAGGCGAAAACCCTAACATCCAGGCGGCGAACGCAGGGATGACGAGAAGCTACTATGAGGA
>JAHWJF010000454.1 GCA_019348515.1 Chloroflexota bacterium
GACGAGGCCGATGCGGAGTTCGATCTCGACGCGTACTTCCGCTCGGTGACGAACGGAGGGGCCCCGCCATCGTTGCGGCTGCAGCGGCGGACTTAGCTTAGTTCGACATCTCCTTCATCACGTAACTCGCCGCGCAGGTCTACCATCAGTGAGTGGCGAGATCACCGCATTCCGGACCGCGAGACCGATCGCTGCACGACGAACCGATCAGCCACGCGAACGAAGACCAATTCCGCCGAGACGCCCTGGCGAGCAGGGTGGCCAGCGTCCTCCAATCGATCTCGGACGACGGCGGTTCGTCTGTGGTGGCAATCGTTGGCCCATGGGGAAGCGGCAAGACCTCACTCCTCGGTCTCGTCAGCGAGCACTTGGAGGCCTCGTCAAGCACACGGACCGTCCAGTTCAACCCCTGGATGGTCGCCTCCGTGGAGTCGCTGTTGCAGGACTTCTTCTCAACGCTTCTTGCAGGACTCGAGGGCGGCGGTGACGACGAGAGGCGATCCCGGGCAAGGGAGCTCGTTGCAAAGTATGGACGGGCGGCTTCTCCGCTTCTGAAGGTGGTCCCGCTTGCCGGTACAGCGCTTGCTGCCGCAGGAGAACTTGCTGCGCAGGTCGCCGCTAGTCCGTCTTTGGCACAACTGCGGCAGGAAGCCGAGGAGGGGCTTGCCTCCTTAAACCAGCCGCTGGTCGTCGTCGTTGATGACATCGACAGACTCCAAGGAGATGAGCTTCTTACCCTTTTCAAGCTCATCCGCCTCGTTGGCCGGCTTCCGAATGTCCACTACCTATTAGCTTTCGATGACGAGACGGTGACCGACGTGCTGACGGGCCAGCACATCACAGCCGGTGCGCCCCAACGTGCGCTGAGCTTCCTAGAAAAGATAGTGCAGGTGCGCGTCGATATCCCCCCACTGCACAACACTGACATCGACGCTCTCGTTGAGGAGGGATGCGCTCAAGCATTTTTGGAGGCGAACGTCATACTGACTCATTCAGAACAGCAACGCCTCACCGAGATCTACGAGCGGTTGCTGCGGCCCCGCCTGCGCCAGCCACGCCAGATCAAACGGCTGTTCGTACAGCTAGAGGCGACGCTCCCGCTTGTCGCCGGCGAGGTAAATGTTATCGACTTCTTGCTCCTTACTTTTCTCCGTGTGACATACCCAGCGCTCTACGGCAAGCTGGCGCAGTCCGGTGACGCCTTGACGTACTCAATGTCGACTGCGTTCAAGCTGCGACACACGAAACGGGAAGAGCGACGGGTTCAGTGGGAATTGTTTGTCGCGGCACCCGGAGTCGAGGATAAGGAAGGCGTCCTCTCCTTGCTTGCCGAGCTGTTCCCTGTGATCGATGAGGCCATACGCGGGAAACATCCATTAGACGCGGCCTTTAGCGTCGAGCGACGGATCGGCGCTCCCGAATATTTCGATCGTTACTTCCAGCTCGGAGTTCCTCCTGGTGATGTGCCGGACGCCCGGATTGCGTCCGCTCTCGGGGCGATCGTGGCTGGGGGCGAAACGACGGAGGATCGCGACTGGCTCAAAGGCGCCCTCGTACAACACCGCGAGCTCGCGCTTCAGAAGATGCGTGCCACCTGGTCACCAGCAACGGTAGAGGAGTCGGCCCGCCTTGCCCGCCTGCTCGTCGAGGTCTACGAAGAACTGAGCGAGAGATACTTGGGCCTGGCTTCCATGTCGAAGGGTGGATCGGGGAGCTACTTTCCCAATTCGGCGGCGACGGCGTGCTGGAGGCTGCCCTGGCTTTGTCGTCCGGCCGCCGGTTGGTGTGCCGTGCGCTGGCTCTCGCCGCCGAGGACCACACGCTGTCGTCGTCGCCCGGGTTCACAGCGGCGGCTTCCAGAGTCACCGACATGTTGCAGGACTGGCTCCGGTCGGCGATCGAAGAGTCCGTCGAAAGTCAAGAGGATGTTGTATGGATGCTACGTGACGCGCTCCGCTTTACAAGTGAGGAGGCCGTGCGAACGTGGTTAAGGGAGGTCCTCGACGCCTCCGCGTGGACGACTCGTGACTTTGTTGGCTGTTTCACCCCGATAGCACACATGGTCGGAGTCGGAGCCAGTGAACCTTTTCTTGGCGAATTTGCGCTATCCGCCCTTGTCGAAATGGTTCCGTTGCAGGATGTGTTCGACAGGCTTGCGCCAGAGCTGGACGAAACGCAAGCTCGGCCGCCCCGCCGCGTCGGCTCCGATGGCCGGGATCGTGATACCAGCTTTTCGCATCGCATTGAGGTCGCTCACGCCTCGCTCGCCGACCTTCGGAAGCGCGGACCGGTTGAACGGCAACCGGACGCCTTGCCTGTCGTTGCGTTACATCCACTTCGTTGGGCGAGCGGGAGGCAGGCCGAAGTGGTTTTAAGGGTCGCAGTCGCATTCCCTGCGCCCTTGTCGCGGGGCCCTGATTCGAAGAACGTGCTTGTGGAATCGGTCGACACATATAGGAGCGGTTTGGAGGATGTCCTTAACCGGTCCGGACTCACCCAATGGATACAAGGTAAGCAGAACGTATGGCACTGGGTGGACGAACCTCGCTGGATTGCGACGGCAACTGGTGATACGAACCTTTGCGAGGTGCTCTTCACACCTAGGTTCGATCACACGACCGCCGTCCCGTTCAGCGCTCGGTTTTGCCTACAGATTGGCGAAACGATCGTGGCGGCTAACGAGGCGGTTCTTCCAGCGATCCAAGCGAGTCTTGACCTTGCACTAAACCTCTTGGAGTTGGATAATGAACGGCAGCCATCTCGTACAAGACACCAGACAACGCCTCCGCCCGCACCAGGGGCTTTGACTCTGCACGAAGTTGCGGAATTCGTGGGTGCATTGATGGGGGTCGCTGAGATTGCCTCCGCGCTTGCCCCTCTAGGAGTGGTGCCGCGTGACGGCGGCCAGGTTGGCGTCTGGCTCGTTTTGGGCGGCACCTCGGTCGACAGGGTGGTCAACGTTTCGAAGCTTGAGCGGCGGCTAGGTGGTCCGGAACGATCCGAGTGGGGAATTTGGGACCGGTGGCCTCTTGGTCCGTCTGTGTGGGGGATTTCTTCTGAGCGTGCGATGGCGGCCCGGTTCGTCCAGCATATTCTGGAAACGAGTGGCTATAAGGACGTTCAATCGACGGTCTCCGTCCTGCGACGAGAACCGTGAGGCCGCTGAGCTTGTGGCCTGACTTCTGAGGTAGGTCCGCCCATTGTGAGAGGCTGTTGACCAGGATGGCCGGGCGAAGGGAGGCTTATTTCACGATGGCTCG
>JAHWJF010000455.1 GCA_019348515.1 Chloroflexota bacterium
GCGTACCAGCAGCTGTTTCTGCTTGACCTGTCCGGCATCCAGTCCGGCGTGCTCGGCGATACCCGCAATCTCATCTGGCAAGGAGTCGACAAATACGCCTACCGCCAGCAACGTTCGACCTGCCGTCGCCTCACGAGCGGCGGCAATGCAGGATCGGGCCACCGCGGCCGTAACCTGTCGTCTTGCCGGGGCAAAGATGAATCCAATGAGGTCCGCACCCGCGCGCGCGGCCGCGGCGGCATGTTCCGGCTCGCGCAGCCCGCAGATTTTGACCAACTCGCCGCGGCTGATGAGCGTCCGCAGTTCGTCCGTGGCGACGGAGTTGGCGGTCACGCCAGGAGAGCCTTCACGGCGGCGGATCGGTCGGTGGCGGAGATAAGCCCCTCGCCGACCAGCACCGCACGGGCGCCCGCTCGGTGTAAGCGCCTGACGTCGGCGGAACCGAAGACCCCGCTCTCAGCCACAACAATGGTGTTTTGCGGTGCAAGCGGAGCCAGCCTCTCGGTAACGCCGAGATCCACGGTAAAGGTCTTGAGGTCACGATTGTTAATTCCTACCAGCATGACTCCGGCGCGAAAAGCTCGTTCCATCTCCCGTTCGTCGTGCAATTCGACCAAGGCATCCACCTTCCACTCCCTGGCGGCAGCGAGCACTTCTGCCAGTGCCGCATCGCCGAGTGCCGCGACGATCAAGAGAATCGCATCCGCTCCGTACGCGCGGGCCTCGACGATCTGATACGGATCGCTCACGAAGTCCTTCTGGAGCACAGGAACCGGACGCACCGCGGCGTGAGCGATCCGCGCGGCATCCCCGAGATCCTTGAGGCTGCCCTGGAAGAAGGGTGCGTCGGTGAGGACCGAGATAGCCGCCGCACCCCCGGCGATGTAGTCGTTCGCGACATTGCCCGGTTCGACGTTAACCGGAAACGTGCCACGTGATGGTGAGGCACGCTTGATCTCGGCGATGACCGACATCCCGAGAGCACTGAGAGTTCGTTGAAGGCCGAGCGGCGGCGGGTTGAGCTTTGCCACGGCCTCGAGCTCGGCAATCGGCGCTGTTTCTTTCCGGGAAGCAAGATCCTCGGCGGTGCGGGCCAGGATAGCATCCAGGATAGTGCCGGTCGATACGTGGGTCACGCTTGCACTTTCCTTGCCGCGTCGGCCTCGGCGGAGAGCTGTTGAGTCAGTTCCACCAGCCGTTCCGTCCGCTCCATCGCGCAACCGGAATCGATCGCCTCCTCGGCAATGGCGACACCTTCGGCGATCGACGGTGCGGCTCCCGCCGCGTAAATACCAGCCGCAGCGTTGAGCAGCGTCACATCCCGGCGTGGTCCTGATTCACCGGAAAGGATGCCCAGCGTGATCCTCGCATTTTCTTTGGCATCTCCCCCGGAAAGTGAGCCCGGCGAGGCTCCAGCGAGCCCGACATCTGTTGGCGAGATCGTGTACGAGCGCACGTCGCCCCGCGCCGCGTCGTATTCGGTGACACTTGAGGGTCCACCAAGCCCGAGCTCGTCGAGTCCTTCCTCGGCATGCACGAGAACCACGCGTTCGCTTCCAAGCCGTGACAATGCCGAGGCGAGCTTTCCGGCGATGCCGCCGTGACCGACACCGATCAGCTGATGACGCGCTCCGGCGGGGTTGGTGAGCGGGCCCAGGATATTAAAGACCGTCCGAATACCTATCTCCCGACGAGTCGGACCGACAAAGCGCATTGCGGGATGAAACGCCGGGGCATACATGAAGCCAATTCCCACTTCGTTCACACACCGGGCCACAGCCTCTGGAGACAATTCGATCGCGACACCGAGCCCCTCAAGGAGATCCGCCGACCCACATTTCGAGGTTACCGATCGATTCCCGTGTTTTGCGACGCGCACCCCGGACCCGGCGATGACAAACGCCGCGGTCGTCGAGATATTGAACGTGCCGGAGGAATCGCCGCCGGTGCCGCAGGTGTCAACGACTGGCCCGGCGCCAGGATCGACGTCGACACGAAGCGCATAACTCCTCATGGCGCCGGCAAAGCCCACAATCTCCTCTACGGTCTCACCACGCATTCGCAACGCCGTAACGAAGGCGCCAATTTGCGCGGGGGTGACGCCGCCGGTCATGATCTGATCCATGGCAGCCGCGGCCTCGTCAGCGGTCAACATGCCACCATCGACAATCGCGCGAATCGCTTCCTTGATCTCGTCACCATCGGCCATGTTGGACTCCTCCCCGATGCTAGCCATAGGTCGCTGCAACCGCCGACTCACGCATCGGTTCGCCCCGTCCCAGGAAGTTCTCTAGAAGATCGTTGCCTGCTGGGGTCAGGATCGATTCCGGGTGGAACTGCACGCCTTCGACCGGCAACGTCCGATGCCGGAATCCCATGATCAGTCCGTCAGCCTCGGCCGTGATCGTCAGATCCACGGGAAGGGTCGAGCGCTCGACGATCAGCGAGTGGTACCGGGTGGCCTGAAACGGATTGGGGAGGCCGGCGAAAACCCCGTGACCGTCGTGCGAAATCATGGACGTCTTGCCGTGCATGAGACGTGGCGCCCGCACGATCGATCCACCGAACGCGGCGCCGATCGCCTGGTGCCCAAGACATACCCCGAGGATCGGCACGACGCCCGCGAGGCGCTTGACGAGCGGGACGGAGATGCCGGCCTCGACTGGAGTGCAGGGACCCGGCGAGATAACGATCCCGTCGAGGCCGGGTGATAGCCGCTCGACGTCTTCGACCGTGATCTTGTCATTGCGGCGCACCAAGACATCCGCACCGAGCTCACTGAGCGCCTGATAAAGATTGAAGGTGAACGAGTCGTAGTTATCGAGAAGCAGGATCATTATCTCGCTCCCGTCGCGCGCTCGCTAGCCTCGAGCTCTTCGGCCAGCTCAATCGCACGGAGTGGTCCGCGCATCTTATGCAGAGATTCAGCATGCTCGCCTTCGGGGGTACTATCGGCAACGATACCGCCCCCCGCCTGCATGGAGACGATGCCGTCCTTGACCACCATCGTCCGCAGCGCAATTGCCGTGTCCATACCCCCGGAAAAGTCGACGTAGCCAGCCGCGCCAGCGTATGGGCCGCGACGATCGGTCTCGAGTTCGGCGATGATCTCCATAGCGCGGACCTTCGGCGCTCCAGATACGGTCCCCGCCGGGAAACACGCTCGCAAGGCATCGAGCCCGGAAAGACCTTCGGCGATCTCGCCTTCGACGTTGCTCACGATGTGCATGACGTGTGAGTAGCGCTCGTTTTGCATG
>JAHWJF010000065.1:0-3403 GCA_019348515.1 Chloroflexota bacterium
GACCTGTGGATCCACTCTCGAGGGAGGTTCTGCTCGTCCCGTTTGTAGTACAGCGGCACGACGTGCCGCTCGAGAGCGGTATAGATGGCATCCGCGTCCGCGGCATCGCCCTTGCCGTCCATCAGTTCGGAGGGCTCAATGCCCCAACCGGCATCCGGGTTCGCGGCAAAGCCTTCGATCCACCAGCCGTCGAGGACGGAGAGGTTCAACGCTCCGTTGGCGGCGGCTTTCATGCCGGAAGTCCCACTTGCCTCGAGCGGCGCACGCGGGTTGTTGAGCCAAACGTCGACGCCTCCGTAGAGTCGAGACGCCAGAAGCATGTCGTAGTCCTCGGCGAAGGCAATGTGGCCCTGGAACCGCGAGTCGAGTGATCGCCAGTAGATCTCCTGGATGAGCCGCTTGCCGCCGTCGTCGGCCGGGTGCGCTTTCCCAGCGAAGATGAGCTGTACGGGGCGCTCTGGGTCGGTCAGGATGCGAGCCAGGCGGTCGGGATCGCTGAACACGAGTGTCGCCCGCTTGTACGTCGCGAAGCGGCGGGCAAACCCGATCGTCAGCGGTTCAGGCCCCAGAAACGGGCCGGCCGCCACGATCTGCTTGGGATCGATCTCTCCGGACGCCCAGCGCCGTCGTGTGTAGTCGTGCAGGTAGGCGAGCAGGATCTGTTTGTTGTGCAGTCGGGCGTCCCAAAACTCGTCATCGGGAATGTCGAGAACCGGTCCCCAGACGTCCTCGTCTTGCATGCGCTGCCGCCAGTCGGATGGCAGGTAGCGATCAAGCAGCTCTTGCAACGGGGGCGTGATCCACGTCGGCAGATGGACACCGTTTGTAATCGATGTGATGGGAGTCGTTGGAGGCTCCACGTCGGGCCAGAGGTCGTGCCACATGGCGCGGGTGATCTCGCCGTGCCGGGCGCTAACCCCGTTGCGGAACCCGGAGAGGCGCATGGAGAGGGCCGTCATGTTGAACCCGTCGCCGCTGGCGTCATGATGACCGAGCGCCAGGAACTCCTGCCGGGTCAAGCCGAGCTGCGGCCAGAAATAGCTGAAGTAGCGGTCGATCAGGTACGGGGGGAAGACATCGTGGCCGGCGGGAACCGGTGTGTGCGAGGTGAACACCGACGACGCGATGACCCGCTCGGCTGCCTCGTCGAAAGTCAGTCCGTCCGCGACCCATTCACGCACGCGCTCCAGAAGGTGGAAGCCGGCGTGGCCTTCGTTGCCGTGCCAATAGACGGGATTGATGCCCATGGCCCGCAGCGCGCGGACACCGCCGATACCCAGGATTTTTTCCTGGCGCAGGCGGTGTTCCTGGTCGCCGCCGTAGAGCCGCGACGACACGGTGCGGGTCCAACTAGGGTTGCCTTCGACGTCGGCATCGAGCAGGAAGAGCGAGACACGGCCAACCTGCACACACCAGATCTGCAAACGCACGGGCGAGTTGGGGTCGTCAAGAACAATTTCGACGCATAGAGGCTCGCCGTCCGGGCCGAGCACGGGTGTCGTTGGCTCTGCGCCAGGTTCGAGGACCGGGGTGACATCGAGCTGCCAGCCATCGTGCGTCAATCGCTGCCGGAGATACCCATGCCGATAGAGGAGCGATACGCCGACGAGCGGCAGCCCGAGATCGCTGGCGGCTTTCGCGTGGTCCCCAGCGAGGACGCCAAGCCCGCCGGAGTAGATCGGCAGCGCGGGATGGACACCGAACTCAGCTGAGAAATACGCGACCGGAGACTCGATCAGTTCAGGCTGATGCTCACCGACCCAGGTCGTCGCGGGGTCGGCGGTAACCAGCGCATTAAATTGCGCCATGATCTCGTCATAGCGCGCCAGATACGCGGGATCGGCAGCAGCTTCTTGCAACCGTGCCGGTGCAACCGCGCTGAGTAGCAGAACCGGGTTCTCCTCGAGGGACTCGAAGAGCATCGGGTCGAGGACACGATAGAGATCTTCAGCATGCGGCTGCCAGCTCCACCACAGGTTCTGGGAGAGCGGGCCGAGACCGCTGATCCGCTGGGGGAGCGCGGCGGGTTGAGGGCCGTTAGATGTCGTCATTCAGATCTAGCTCCTGCTCGATACGCGCGAAACGCATATCGCCAACCGGCACACGTCCTGGTGCGGGCACAGTTCTTTGCAGGGTACTACGCGGTACGGGATACGTTCGTTGCGCCAAGACTAGCAACTGAGCGCGGACGCCTAGGGAACTGTCGCCGAGACGTCGTGCAGAGACATTGAAGCGGATTTGATTCCCTCCGAGCAAACATGCGCTACCGCCGCGTCACCGGCGCGCTCGCCCGAGGCGATGCAATCAGGAATGCCGACTCCGTGGTAGGCATTACCGGCGAGGTAGATGCCTGGGTGAGCGCGCAACGCGGCCTCGATCCTGGTGATTCGCTCCGGGTGCCCGAGGACGTATTGCGGCATGCCGAGGGGCCATCGATGCACACGGGATAACGTGGCGGTGGCAGTCACACCAATTCGCTCTGCCACCTCCCGGTAAGCTAACGCGATCAGGGTGTCGTCGTCCGCGGCAAGAACCTCATCCCGCCCAGAGCGTCCGAGAAATACGCGAACGACCTCCCAGCCATCAGGTGCGCGGCCGGCCCATTTTCGGGACGACCACGTGCAGGCCAGGATCGGTCCTCCTTCGACTCGGGGGACGACATAGCCGTGGCCGTCGAGCGGGTGCGGAATCTCGTCGCGCCGGAAAGCGAGGGTGACGATGGCGGTCGAGGCATGCGGAATACCAGCCAGGTCGGCAGCCAAGGCCGGATCGAGGCCGGCGAGCAGATCGGCGGCGACGTGAGCCGGGATAGCGGCGATGACCGCGGACGCCGGGATCGCCTCACCGCCTCGTAGCCGAACCTGATAGCCAGACCATGAGGCCACCACTGCCGTGGCCGCGACGCCGGTTCGGGCCATAGCCCCGCGGTCCCGGATGCGGAGCTCCAATGCGGAAACCAGCTCATTGAGACCCCCGACTGGGGTGAGAAACGCCGGCTTCGGCGCCGCGCCCGGTGCGTGTCCACGCCCGCGGGTCGCGAGAACCCCCTTGATCAGCCCGCCATGCTGGCGTTCAGCGCCGCGGAGTTGAGGAAACGTCGCGGCAAGACTCAGTTGGTCACCGTCGGCCGCATAGATTCCCGCCATCAACGGCTCGACCAGGCGCTCCCAGGCTTCCGGGCCGAGGCGGCGACGAATGAACCTCCCCAGCGATTCGTCGCCATCGTCCCGGCGCGCCGGGAGGAGGTAGTCGAGCGCAATCCGCGCCTTGCCCACTGGTGAGAGGAGACTCGATCGAATCAGTGGAGCGAGTCGCGTCGGCACAAGACCGGTGAGACCCTCGGGAAGGTCGTGGAGCGTGCCGGCGGAGAGGATGAACGCGCGCCGTCGTTGCGGTGTGACGC
>JAHWJF010000065.1:3503-4746 GCA_019348515.1 Chloroflexota bacterium
CCGCGTTGCGGCTGATACCGCTCAGATGGCCGTCCAACCGCCATCGAGGGTGAGCGCTGCTCCAGTCATCATCCGGGCCGATGGTCCGGCTAGGAAGACGATCGCCGCCGCGACCTCTTCTGGTGTGGCCAACCTGCCGGTGGGTGTGCGTCCCAGGATGTCAGTCTTGATCGCCTCGTTCTCGAACATGACGTGCGTGAGCGGTGTCTCGACGAATGTCGGACAGACTGTGTTCACCCGAATTTGATACGGCGCCCACTCGACGGCAAGCACGCGGGTAAGGTTGACCACCCCCGCCTTGGAGGAGCAGTAGGCCGCGCGGTCGTAGTAGCCGACGAGCCCCATGATCGAGGAGATATTGATGATGCTGCCGCCAGGCGGGTCCTGATCGCGCATAGCGCGACCAGCCGCCTGCGCCATGAAGAACAGCCCCTTCAAGTTTGTATCCAGCACCAGATCCCAGGCTTCTTCGGTGACGTCGAACGCCGGCTGCCGGACGTTGACGCCAGCGTTGTTGACCAGGATGTCGAGCCGGGGCACAGCCTGCACGGCGGCATGAACGCAGTCGGTGATACTCCGCAGATCACGGACGTCGAGCGCGAGAGCGAGAGCACTGCCGCCGGCGTCTTCCAGTTCGGACACGGTCGCCTGGGCTCGTTCCAGTCGGTCTGGGAGCTCGGTCACCATGACCCGCGCTCCCGCGGCGGACAACGCCCGCGCGGCCGCCTGCCCGATTCCGGACCCGGCCCCGGTGACGAGCGCGGTCATGCCGTCGAGACTGTTGCCGGTTCGAGACTCTGGCTTGACACTCGTTTCCATGCCCCTAAGGATAGGGTGTTAGGGTGTTAGGGTGTTAGGGTGATGGGGGGACGAGCTCAGGGACTGGCCCCGCCGTCGCCGGCGATCCGTTCCTCTCACCCTACCATCGGGTGACCCTGGCACCATTCGGAGGGGAGATGCGGCGACAGCCTCAATTCGGAATCGTGCGCAATCAGAATTTGCCGTGGGAGGCACTGGTCCGGCACTGGGAGGTCTTCGAGCGGCTCGGGTTCGACTCCATCTGGCACGCCGATCACTATCAACGGCCGAGTGTTCCCGAGGCGCCGTTTCTCGAAGGTTGGACGCTCCTGGCGGCGCTCGCCCTGAAAACCGAGAAACCACGCATTGGCATCCTCGTCAGCAGCAACACCTTCCGGCATCCGCCGCTGCTCGCCAAACAGGCAGTGACGGTCGATCACATCTC
>JAHWJF010000065.1:4846-10891 GCA_019348515.1 Chloroflexota bacterium
CCTTCCGGCATCCGCCGCTGCTCGCCAAACAGGCAGTGACGGTCGATCACATCTCCGGTGGACGGCTGGAGCTCGGACTCGGTACGGGTTGGTACAGGGCGGAACACGAGCGGTTTGGGGAGCCCTTTCCGGAGACGCCGCAGCTCGTAGGGCGGTTTGAAGAAGCGGTGATGTTGATCGACGCACTTCTCGCACGGGATCTCACGACCTGGGAGGGCAGATATTACCAGGTCCATGACGCTCCGTTCCGTCCCGCACCGATGCAACGGCCGAGGCCACCGATCACCCTCGGCGCGCACGGTCCGCGGATGCTGCGTATCGCCGCTCGCTATGCCGATCGCTGGAATTCGTACGGCACGTCCGAGGAGATCCGCGAGCGCAATGATCGGCTGGACGAAGCATGTGTGGCGATCGGACGCGAGCCGAGCGAGATCATCCGCTCCCTCTATGGCTGGACCATCCCGATGGGCGCGGACCCGTGGTCTTCGCCCGAGGCATTCATAGACATTGTCGGCCGCTATCGGGAGGCCGGTATGAGCGAATTTCTCATGGAAGCGCCGCACGAGGAGCAGTTCCCGGTGATGGAGCGAATTGCCGCCGATGTCTTGCCGGCGCTTCGGGTGGACGGGTGATAGGGCCGGTCGTTGACCACGCCGGGACCTTGTGATACTGTCCAGCGCACGCGTCAAGTGACTAAGGAACGGTCCGGACTCGCCGTGAAGGCGAGGCCAGAAGAGAGTCCGTAACGCGTTCCCGGGCGGCGGGCCAGAGAAGGCCTGCGTTGCGTTGAGCCCGGGCTCCCTTTCGGTTCCGAGTTCCGCACGCCGTACCGGATACAGTCTCCGGGACGGTTGCATGGGGAAGCGGCGCAACGATCGCCGGCGGTGGTCGCTGGCACGGACGATGATCAGTCCAGGTGGAGGTAGCACAAATGGGAGATGTCGCGAAGCGCGGTCCGCTTGCCGGGCTGGAGCTCGAGTTTGTCGGTGACCGTTTGAAGAAGGGATTCAAGCGGCGTGACGCATTCAAGGGCGGAATTGCCACTCTGGGCGCTCTGGCCGTGGCCACGGGAGTCGGCCGCCACGTAACCGCGGCACAGGGCCTCGCATCGCTCGGGCTCTTGCCGGAAGATCTTCCCGCCAAGAAGTACACAGCCGCAACGTCTGAAGTCGGCGCAGGCTCGACATGGGTCGCGCACGGCATGGAGACCGCCAGATTCTTCGGCGACCTGCTCGGAGTCGAGGTCACCTCGTTCGACGGCCAGTTCAGTGTCGAGAAGCAGCTGCAGGACTTGCAGTCGATCGCGTCGCAAGACTTCGATTTCGTCGCCGTCCATCCCTCCGCCAGTGGGGCCTTGGTCGACGCCGCAAACCAGATCATCGCCAAGGGCGTCCCGCTCATCGACATGGACACTCGTCTCGTTCAGGATCCTGAGGAGTTCGAGGCCTACGGACACTTAACGTATCTTGAGCCGGACAACATCTACATGGGCTCAACCGTCGCCACTGAGCTATTCAAGGCCATGGGCGGTGAGGGCGAAGTCATCCACACCCAGGGCCAACTCGCTCACACTGGAGCTCAGGGCCGCGCCGAGGGATTTCGTCAGACTTTGGCCAACTACCCAGGCATCACTGTCGTCGATGAAACTCCTGGCGACTGGCTGGTGGATCAGACTGCATCGCTCTGGCAGGATCTTTTGCAGCGCTTCCCGAACGTCAAGGGAGGCTTTTTCCACTCGGACGATATGGCCCTCGCCGCCCAGAGCGTGGTTGAGGCCGCCGGCAAGCAGGATCAGATCCTGTTGGTCGGTGTCGACGGCTTGAAGAACGCATCCGAGGCGATCTTGGCGGATAAGCTGCTGGCTTCGGTCATCAATCCCAGCGGACGCATCCATGGCGGTGCCATCTGGGCTGGTTATCTGACCCTTTCCGGTACCGACCAGGCCGAAGGCGGCGTTCCAAAGTTCATCCGCACGGATGGTGGTCCCATCACCAAGCAGAACGCGGCCGGGTACATCTGGCTCCACGACAACATGCAGTACTAGCAAAAGCGACGAATGGAGCGTGGGGCAGGCGAGGCGATAAACCATGGCAGGACCAACCGCCACGGATTCGGCGGACCGCCCTACGCACCTCTTGTCGACCGACTCAGGGCGTCATGTGACGGACCCCATCCTGGAACTCCGCGGTGTCACCAAGCGCTTTGGCGGCGCCACGGCGCTCGATAACGTCGATTTCGAGTTGCTGCCGGGCGAGATTCACGGACTAGTCGGCGAAAACGGTGTTGGCAAGAGCACCTTGATGAAGATCCTCTCCGGTGTGCATTCGCCGGATGAAGGAGAAATCGTTCTGCGCGGCGAGGTAGTCCAGTTTTCCACCCCGGCGGAATCGAAAGCACGTGGCGTTGGCATGATCTATCAGGAGCTCTCCTGCATGCCGTCGCTGAGCGTGGCCGAAAATGTCTACCTGGGCAGCCAGCCGACAACACGATCGGGCCTGATTGATTGGAAGTCGATGCGCCGCGATGCTGATGCGCATCTCGGCGCGCTCGGATTTGATATCGACGTGACGAGTCCGTTGCGGAGCCTCTCGCTGGGAGGGCAGCAGCTCGTCGAAATTGCTCGGGTGGTCTTCTCCGGAGCATCCATCATCGTGCTCGATGAGCCCACATCGGCACTTTCACCGCCGGAGGCGAAGCGGCTCTTCGCGGCGATGCACGAGTTGAAGGCACGTGGTGCAAGCCTCGTCTTCATCTCGCACTTCTTGGAAGACGTGCTCGCCGTCTCCGACCGCGTCACCGTTCTCAAGAACTCTCGCAAAGTGGCGACGCTCCCCAACGAGGGGCTGACCAAGCATCACCTGATCCAGATGATGATTGGCCGGGATGCCGAAACGCTCGCTGAGAGTTACGAAGGTGGCGTCACACTACTACCGGCGTCGACGGCGTCGCCGATGCTTGAGGTTGAGGGACTCAGTTTGACCGGGAGTTTCACGGACGTCTCGTTTGACGTTCGCCCGGGCGAAATTCTCGGTATCTTTGGCAACCTCGGGGCGGGGATGACCGAGGTTGCTCGCGTCCTGTTCGGCCGGGATCGGCCGACCTCCGGGACGTTGCGGCTCGGTGGGAAGCCAGTTGCGCCGAAGACCACGCGAGAGGCAAAGCGACACGGTATCGCCTATCTCTCGGAAAACCGGCGGGCAACCATCTTTCCGCGTCATGAGATATTCAAGAACATCACACTGGCCCATCTCGATACGATCGTCAGTGGCATTGTTCGACAACCGCGCGAGGTAACTATCGCTAGCGAGCTGGTGAGACGGACCGGTGTGCGTCCGCCGAGCCCTAGCCTTGCCGCCGGGAACTTGAGCGGCGGCAACCAGCAGAAGGTCGCGCTCGCGAAGTGGCTGACGGTGCAGCCAAAAGTGCTCATCCTCAACGAGCCAACTCGCGGCGTGGACGTGGGCGCCAAGCGTGAGGTGCTCGACCTGATCAAGGCGCTCAGGGCAGAGGGGGTGGCAGTCATCCTCATCTCGACGGAGCCGGAGACGGTGCTGGCCGAAGCGGACCGTATTCTGGTCATGGCCAAGGGACAGATCGCCAGGGAATTTTCCGGCGAGCGGGTCAGCAAAGACCTGCTGATGAGCTACGCGTAGGGGATAGGGATGGTCCAGGAGATGCCACAGGGCGTCGGAGCGCCGCTCGTCGATCATGTCACCCAGCGCAGCGGCAAGCAGGCGGCTCTGAACTGGGCCAGCCGCAACGCGCGGCTGCTCGCGCCGTTGGTCACGCTGATCAGCATGTTCATCTTTTTTAGCCTGGTCACCGACGTCTTCCTGACGACACAAAATTTGCAGAACATCGTCACCCAGATTGCGCCGATCGCCGTCGCGGCAACCGGGGTCACGTTCGTGCTGCTCTGCGCTGAGATCGACCTCAGCATTGCCTCGGTAGCGACGTTTACGGGAGTGCTGGCGGCCTGGTTCTGGGTTGGCGATACGGTCTCGCTCGGCGCCTGGGGGATCCCCGTCGCCATCTTGATCGCCGCCGCTATCGGAATGTTGAACGGCTACCTGGTCGCGTTTGTCGGGATTCCTTCGTTCATGATGACACTGGCAATGCTCACCATTGGCCGCGGCATGTCGATCTTCGTCAGCGAGGGCAAACCGATCTTCGAGGTTCCGCCGGTCCTCAAGCAGCTTGGTAGCGTGAGTAGCCAGATCTTTGGCATTCCGGTGATCGGGCTCTTTGCGCTGGTCGTGCTGCTGCTGGGTGAATTCGTCCTCAGCTATACCAAGTTCGGGCGTTACGTGTACATGACCGGTGCCAATCGCGAGGCGGCTGAGATGTCCGGGGTCAACACGCGGCAGGTCGTGATGCTGTCACTGGTGATCTCCGCGGTGACTGCCGGTCTGACAGGACTCCTCTTCATCGGTCGGCTCAGCAGCGCCAATCCATCTGCTGGTGACGATATCCTCATCAGCACGATCGCCGCCGTGGTGCTCGGTGGCACCTCGCTGTTCGGTGGTGAAGGCGGCATGCGCAACACGATTCTGGGGTTGCTCATTTTCGGCATCTTGTCGAATGGGCTCAATCTGCTACCGAACATTCCAATCACGTTCAAACTTGCCCTGCAGGGGATCGTGCTGCTGGCCGCACTCCTCCTCAACGTCTTCGCGTTGCGCATCGAACGGGTACAGACCCGTAGCGAGTGACGGATTGGTCCGCCCAAATCAGCGGACGATGAGCCGGCCCAACCCAAGGCCGAGAGCGGTGGCAAGTAAGCCGAGTACCACGCTGGCGCTGACGTAGAGCGCGGCCGCGTCCCAGCGGCGTGATTCCACGAGGGCGAGTGTTTCGAACGAGAAGGCGCTGAACGTGGTGTAGGCGCCGAGGAATCCACTCACCAACAGGTAGCGGTACGCCGCATCGGCGTTGCGCGCAAGGAGTAGCGTCATCACCAGTCCGATCGCCAGCGACCCGGTAGCGTTAACGGCGAGCGTCCCCCACGGGAATGTCCATCCCCAGCGTCCTCCCGACCACTGCACGACGCCATAACGCGCCGCCGCGCCGGCAGCCCCTCCTAGCGCTACCCACAAATACGCCATGTCACTCATACCTCGTCGATACGCGACGCTCTTGAGCCGGGACAGTAGGAGACCAACGCTTTACGGTCAATGGGCAATCAGCATTTGTCACGGGCGTTGGTTGTCCATTGGGTCAGAGGTGGTGGCCATGTCGCGGCGAATTACGCAAACCGTGCTTCACGAGGGCTTGCGGGTCGATAACCATCTGGTGCAGAACCAACGGTCTCGTCGAGCGCTTAATCATGCGTCTTGGGAAGGTTCGACCTGGGTCAACGCGCCAGTCGTCACAATTCTGCGGATTATGCTGAGCCAACCGAAGGATTCGAGGTATCTGGGCTCCCCGACAACCTAACTTGGATGTAAACTCCCGCAGAACACTGTCTGAAACGTGTGAGCATTTCTGCACCAGAAAGGGTGATGATTATGACGCGTGTTCTCGTGGTTGAGGACTCCCCTGACATTGCTCGCTTGGTGCAGCGGAGTCTGCTCCTCGAAGGCTACGAGGTCGATGTGGCAAACGATGGTCGTAGTGCTCTGGCCTTGGTCCGAGACACCCCGCCCGATCTGATCGTCTTGGACCTGATGCTGCCTGACATTGACGGCATGGAGATTTGCCGCCGGGTGCGGGCCACGGAAGCCGCCTATGGCCAGGCGCCGGTGCCGGTGCTAATGCTGACGGCTCTCGACGCCGTACCCGACCGGGTCAGCGGCTTGGACGTTGGAGCCGATGACTATGTGCCCAAGCCGTTCGCTATCACGGAGTTGATGGCGCGGGTGCGGGCGCTGCTGCGTCGCTCCCGGGCGCCGGAGGTGCGTTCGAGGCAGAGGGAAATCCTCAGCTATGAAGACCTTACCCTCGATCCGGGCGCACGCACTGTGTTTCGGGGCGATCGCGAGATCGTGTTGACCGCAAAGCAGTTCGATCTTCTCGCCGCGCTCATGGAGCAGCCAAATCAGGGCC
>JAHWJF010000066.1:0-1796 GCA_019348515.1 Chloroflexota bacterium
CGAGCAGTTGATCGACCATGAAGAGATCTCCTTTCGAGACGTCGCCAGCTTGCATCCATTAGGCTGGCAAGGGCAATCCAGGGCGCGAACCTCGCCATCTAGCGGGCAAGAGATTCGCGCACCGTGGTATCCCGCAATCTCTCTGAGCATGGGCTGTGCCAGCCCTCGATCACATCCCGGCATGCGCGACACTCGCGGGCGGCGCCGCCTCGATATCGACCAGATCAACGTTCCAAAAGGTCCGATCCGGAACCAGCGCGCTTACCCGTCCAGCAGAGCGTCGATATCGATGACGACGCCGGGGAGGGAGGCGACCTGGACAACTCCGCCCCGGTACGTTTCCTCCGCGTAGCTCCCGTCCGGCTGTCTCCGCCAGGCAGTCAACGTCCGCTCGTTAGGGTGGATGAACCAGATCTCTGCGTCACCGCGTTCCCGGTAGCTGGGCAGCTTCGCCACGATGTCATAGTCCCCTGTCGTTCGAGACCAGATTTCAACCACCAGCGGCAGTGGCTCGGCGAAGGCATTGAACGCGCGGGGATCGTTCGCAAAAGGCAGCACAAGGGCGGCGGGGATGACGACGACGTCAGGAATGTAATAGGTCCGAGGGAACCGTCGAGTCTTGCCGCCATTGACGTTGACCCGATAGATGGCGCGGTCAAGCTGACGCTGCAGCAGGTATCCGAGATAAAACGCGACATCGTCGTGTTTCATGCTCATCAATGGCTTCTCCCGGGGCACGCCATCCCACAGCTCCCAGAGCCGGTCGGAATCGTTGAGCGCAAGCTCCCGGTACTCCATCTCGCTTATCTGGGTGACGATGGCCATGATGAGCTCTCCGTTATCGGCTATTGGCGACGAGGGTCATAGGGTGATGGGGTGATAGGAAACGGTTTCGTGTTCTCCCTATCACCCAGTCCCCAGTCACCTGGGGTCCCCTTCACCGTGAGCGCAGCGAACAATCACCCATCACCCATCACCCATCACCCATCACCCATCACCCATCACCCATCCGTAGCCGATAGTCGTCTACCCGTACTCCCCCGCCCGCAACCGGTCGATCGCCTCATGTGAGGCGTTGTGGCCGGGGGCGCCCATCACGCAGCCGCCCGGCCAGGCGCCGGAGCCGCAGAGGAAGAGCCCCGAGATCGGCCCCTGGTACGACTGCGATCCCGGCACGGGTCGCATGTCGAAGGCCTGCTCCGGCACCAGCTCGCCCTGGAAGATGTGCCCGCCCGTGAGCCCAAAGCGGGCCTCGATGTCGGGCGGCGCCAGCACCTGCGCCGTGATCTCGGCGTCGGCCATGTTCGGCGCGAACCAGGCGAAGCGGGAGAGGACGTGCTTGGCGATCTCGTCGCGGCGCTCGTCCCAGGTCCCCTCGGCCAGCTCGTAGGGGAAGAACTGGGTGAAGATCGAGAACGTCTGCTTCCCCTCGGGCGCCAGCGTGCGGTCGACCGCCGACTGCGCATGGATGGAGAAGAAGGGCCAGTCGGCCGGGCGTCCCTGGCGGGCGTCCTCGTAGGCGCGTTGCAGGTACTCGATGCTTGGCCCGATCGTCACCCCTCCCGTCTGTCCCAGTTCGTAGCCGCGGGTGCGTAGCCCCGGGTATTCGGGCAGGCGGTCGCAGGCGAAGTTGATCTTCATCACCGGCGAGGTGATCTGGATATTCTCGACGTCACGGACGTACTCGTCCGGCAGGTAGCGGCTTCCGACCAGTTTGAGGTAGGTCCGCTTCGGGTCGGCATTGGAGAGGACGATGCGGGAGTGGAACTCCTCGCCGTCGTTGGTCACCGCGCCGG
>JAHWJF010000066.1:1896-9500 GCA_019348515.1 Chloroflexota bacterium
TTGGAGAGGACGATGCGGGAGTGGAACTCCTCGCCGTCGTTGGTCACCGCGCCGGTGGCGCGGCCACCTTGGACGCAGATGTGGTCGACCTCCTTGCCCGTCCGGATATCGACGCCGAGACCCTGTGCCACCCGTTTCAGCGCCTGGGTGAAGCTGCCCATCGCCCCACGCAGGTAGGCCCACTGACCGCGCTTGCCGGTGGCCATCCCCATCGCGTGATACAGCTTGACGTAACCTGTGCCGGCGTCACGCGGTCCGCGGAAGGTGCCGATCAGCCCCAGGGCGGAGGCGGCACCCTGCATGATGTCCGACTCGAAGTAGTACTCGGCGGAGTCAGCGACCGAACCCAGGATCATGAACTTCAGGACGTGGTCGTCGCCGGGCTGGGTGAACTCGGCGGCGAACTCGGCGAAGGAGGGCGGGTTGCGCAGGATGTACGTGTCCATGATCTCGCAGGCGCGGTCGATCATGGCGTCGTAGACGGGATAGGCCCTGGCGTCCTTCTCGGAGAAGCGGGCGATCTCCCTGACCGTATCGTCCATGCTCTCCCAGAGGAGAAGACCGTCCTGACCATCGAGGGTGGGGGCGAACGCGCGCGGGTTGCGCTTGATCATCTCGACGCCGTTGTTGAACAGGTCGAGATCGCTGAGCACCTTCTGCGGCGCCAGGGAGAGGACGTACGACCCGGTCGAGGCGATGTGCCCCGGCGCGCCCTCGATCTCCTCCGAGAAGGCCGCGCCGCCGACGTCTTTGTAGCGCTCCAGGATGCAGACGTTGTAACCCGCGCGTGCCAGGTAGCAGGCGGCGACGAGCCCGTTGTGGCCCCCACCGACAATCAGCGCATCGTAGGTGTTGCTCGGAACGTTGACCTGGTACGCCAACTCGAACCTCCCCAATGGGGCCGCACCGGCGGCAAAACAGTCTCTGGACGGCGCTACGCTACGCGGGAGATTGGGGCGTCGTCAATGGCCATGGGACGTGAGACGTGTTGAGCCCAAAGAATGGTCAGTCAACCGTGAGTTGCCGGGTCGAGGCGCCTGAGCTTGGTTCTCGCCTCGACGGTCATGAACTGCTCGTCGATGCCGGAGGTCCTCAACTCCCTGCGCGTGCTGGTTCGGCGGGCGGGTGCCACGGTTGGTGACGCACCCCAAGGTGGCGGCGGGCCGGTGCCGTGTCCACCGCCGGCATGTGCGTTTCCACGAGCGCGACGGTCTCGTCGACGAGGCGCTCCATGGCGATCCCGGCGTCGACCGGATCGAGGGCGAACATGCCATCCAGCCGATCGGCGAGGCGCTCGGGCGCCAGGTCCATCGTGTCGACGAACCGGTGCAGCCGCTTGAACTGGAAACTCGAGAAATACATGTGGTTCAGCCCCGCCAGCACCCCGAGCAGGTTCAAGCTCGTTTCGACGAGCATCTGGTGGTAGAAGATGCTCGCGTCACGGGTGCGCCATCGCTCCCCCACCAGCCAGAGCGGGAAGAACCGGAGGTAGTGCTCGACCGTCGCCGGGGCGAGCCCCCCCGGGTAGGCCGCCGCACGCGCCTGCCACCCTTCGATCAGGTCGCCCCCGTGGAGGGCCACACCGTCCAGCAGACCCGTGAGCGCCTTCTCGACTAGGGTTGCCGGCTCGAACTCCTCCAGGACCGGTGCCATGTCTCGCTCCCATGCGGCAATCGTGAGATGGGCCACCTGGACCTGGACGCCCTGCAGCACGTACTCCTCGAGGAACGAGTCCGTCTCCTGCCCTGACCCAGCACGGATGTCGGTCGCCGGGAGCGACGCCCGGGCCGCTGCCAGATCGTCGGGCGAGGGCAGCCGGTCGTAGTAGGCGATGAGGTCGAGGTCAGAGAAGAAGTCGCTCAGCCCCTCAGCGGCTGAGCCGGTAAGCAGGATCGCGCGTGGCCCCGTCTGGGCGACGTACCCAGCCGCAACCCGCTTGGCCAACGCGACCAGGGAGCGACTCGCTTCGGTCACCAATGCTTCCCAGCCCTTCAGTCGCCGCAAGCGTGGCGTGGAGTTCATGGGCGAAAACACGCCGGTGTATCACGTGATGCTGATCGTAGCCCACGCTGGGTGATCGACCTCAGCCTGCAACGTCTCTCCGATTCATGGATCGACGAGGTACGGCGGTGCCCGGACGCTAAGAACCTCGGCAGACGTGTGGTGATTGCCTGGCCCACCTCATGCGATCCTGCGGTAGGACTCGGTGGCAGGACGGAGCGAAACGTAGATGAGGATATGGAGCTGGTTCGAAGACGTTGAATCGGACGAAGACGATCTCCAGGATTTCATTGAGGACCGGGCGCACCTGCTGAACAAGGTGCTCGTCGATCACATCGTCTGGCGCCAGTCACTCGAGCAGTTCGGCCAGGACGCCAGCCTCGCGGCGACCTGGATCGACCACGAGGGGCAGGACCATGTTGTCGCTATCAATCGGGCCTATCTGCAATCGCATCTCAAGATCGTCCGCTCGCTGATGAATGACCTGGTCGGCTGTGGGACCGAAGGCAAGAAAGCCCTTCAGAGCATCCTGGCGCTCCAGGTCAGCATGTTGGAAGAGGAAGAGAGGCGTTGAAACGGTGATGGCCCGGAACCCAAAGACCAGTTGTTGCCCCAATAGATGCCATTGGCCGTAATCCGTTTCGCCATTCAGGCAGACGCATTCGTGATTTCTCTATTTTGTTACCCTTCCCTTCATGATCGTGGTGCACGGCTATGGGGATCCTTCTGTCACTCTCGGTCTTGAGCATGGAAAACGGGAGACTCTATTGACCGATCCGGATGCTTGGAAGAAGAACGTCTCTGATATCGTCAGCCACAAGAACCAGGCGACGGTCGACGCCGCGAAGCGCGAGCAAGACCGGAAAGATCATGTCATCGCGGAGTTACAGAAGGCTCGTGAGCTCCTAAAGGGTCAGCCCGAAGAGGGATTTCGAGAGTTCGCGAGCTACCTGGAATCTCAGGGTGAGACCGTTAAGGTGAGAAATAGCGAAGATGCCAATGGTCCATGGATCGGCGTCGAAGTCTCCGATAAGAAGGGCTTGATCATGGATGTCGTCCTTCAGGCAAGGATTGGCGCCGACGAGCCAAAGTGGTTTTGGGTCTATGAGCATGGTGGGAATCGTCGCAGATCCCTCGAGAGGGAGATTCCGAGCGATGATGCCGTACCGTCGAAGCAATATGTGATCGAGTCGCTCGCCGATCACTACCAGAAGGCCTCGGCCAGTCGTCGATAACCGGCGGATGGTTGCGGAGCTAGAGCGGCCATGACTCATCGTGTCATCCTGAATACACCGTCAAGGCAACGGTGTCATCCTGAACGGAGTGAAGGATCTCGGCGCGACGCAGAACCAGGAACGGAAAACGCGATGCGTCGTGCAACGTGCAGGATTTCGCACCACTAGTGCGTACGTTCGCGGACAAATTGAAATTCTTCGCCGCAAGAAGCTCAGAACGACAGGTGCTTTGCAACCCGCATTAGTGCGTCTGCGCCGTCTGTTTTGATCTACCCAACCTAATGGTGCGATTGGCGCCAATCATGCCAGAAGTACCCGGGTCATCCGTAGCGAGGCATGTGAAACGGCGGCCTATTCGGTCACCGGAAGAAGGATGAGATTTAGACGTCAGGGCGTGATCTAGCCGATTTTCACCGCACGAGTCAGGTCGAGCGGATGATCAATCAGCGTCTCCACTCGCTCGATGAAACGCACCGTATGCGGCAGGCCAGCGTGCTCCTCGAATGCCGCTTCATCCTTCCAACGTGAGTGAAGGTAGAACAGCTGTGGGTCGCCAATTGACCGAAACGCGTGAATGCTCAGGCAGCCCGGTTCCTCGCGCGAAGGAGCAAGGACGTCAATCAACACAGCCGCAACCGCCCCCTCGTTACCGGGAAGCGCGTGAAAGCGGGCAAAGAAGAACATCTCCATGTCGCGTGCACTTTCTTGGGTGGCGCGTCAATCGCATCTTGGAAGTGCCCTCAGGACGAGTGACACCGCTATCTACGGACGCTTTCGCCTCCGCTGCTTCTCGAGCTTCTGCGTCTCGCTGATCTGGAACATCGCCGCCGCGAGGCTGTCAGCCTCGCGGCGGCTCTTGCCCAACGCCTGAACTCGACGCTGGGCTTCAGCGTAGCAAGCGTCGTCGTCTCGGTTCCCAATGACCCAGACTGTGGCGACCGTCTCATCCGGATCGGTCGCGAAGATGATGCGCCAGTTTCGATCGCCGACAACGATCTTGCGCCAGCCGGCCAGTCCTCTCCCAAGCGGCAATCCCGCGTCCTTGCCAACCTCTTCCAGCCGGATCAACTTTTTCAGGAAGAGGGGGAGGTTGCCGGTCGTTGCATACCGGGCGAGATCATCAAATGCCTCGTTGATGAGCTCGACGCGGACCGGCATCTAGTCGGGCAGTGCCGCGAGGTCTTCTCGTGAGTAACCAACGTGTTCGAGCACGTCGTTGAGCGAGTGTCTATCTCCACTGGTCGTCATCATTCGACTTGCAGCAAGGGTGATATCGATCAGGTCGTCCTGTAATTGCTGAAGTCGTTCGAATCGTTCCACGCTCATCACAACCGCAACAGCCTTGTTGTTGCGCAGCACAATCCGATCACGGCCCTCCTCCGCTTCTCGCACAAGCGCGGAAACACCGAGCTTGTTGGCGTCGGAGATCGAGATGAGGTCTTCAGTTTCGATGAGAGCCATCGCTACCCCCTAAAATCTACATAGAACACTACACGAAATCTCGTGTCCTCTTGCTTGGTGCGGACATATAGCTACTGCCGACCATACGGTGATGGTGACATCACCCACAAGACCGGCGCCGGCTCCGTCGATGAGGCGTTCGCTCAGATGTGCGGTTCGCGCGGCCAGAAGGACGGCGCGTCTCCGGTCCCCAGCACATGCTCGACGTCACCGGCCGTCACCCGTAGCGTCCCGGCGATGACGAAGACGAACTCATGGTCGGCGGAGACGGTGTAAGCCTCCTCCCCGCCGCCCGGTTCGATCTCCGAATAAAGCACCTGCAGCGGTATGTCGGGGTTGGGACTCAGCAGCCAGTCGGTCACCCCACTGCCACCGAAATCGATCCGCGTGCGATCACCAACACGGACGAGATCACTCCGGCGTGACTCGAACACCGAGTCGACCTCGATTCCGAGCGCATGCAATTCCGCAGCAGCGTCGCTACTGATGGTGATGTCTCGTCGCGCTCTACCTGGGCGACGAACCCTTTGGTCACCCCGGCCGCCTCGGCTACCTGCTACGCCGTCAGGCTCTGCGCCTGCCGCGCCGCGTGCAAGCGGCTCCCGAACCTCGGCGCCGGGCGGCGAGGGGAGATCATAAGCCATGACATCGAAAGGAATTTCGCGGAGTTGTCACGGAGGTGTCGCTAGAGCTCGGCCAACTGCAGGAAGCGGCGGGTCCGCTCGTGGGTTGGGTCGCGGAAGAACCGGTCCGGCGGCGCTTCCTCGATGATCCGCCCCTCGTCCATCATCACGATGGCGTCGGCCGCCTCGTGGGCGAAGCGCATCTCGTGGCTGACCACGATCATCGTCATCCCGTCCCTGGCCAGCTCCTCCATCACATCGATCACCTCCCGCACCAGCTCTGGGTCGAGCGCGGAGGTCGGCTCGTCGAAGAGCATCACCTTCGGTCGCAGGGCCAGCGCGCGGGCGATGGCCACCCGCTGTTGCTGGCCGCCGGAGAGCTCGTGCGGGTAGCGCTCCGCCTTGTCGCCGAGGCGGACTCGTGCCAGCAGCGCCATCGCCTCGTCCCGTGCCTCTTTCCGGTCGACGCCCCGCACGTGGACCGGCCCGATCATCACGTTCTCCAGCGCGGTCAGATGCGGGAAGAGATTGAAGTGTTGGAAGACCATGCACAGTTGCGAGCGGAATGGCACCAGCGAGCGCTCCCCACGGCCGCCCCGCGCCTGCCACGCGACGTCTTCGCCGTCGAGCACGATGCTCCCCGATTCGATCGGCTCCAGCAGCGCCAGGCAGCGCAGCAGCGTGCTCTTGCCCGACCCGGAGGGCCCGACCACCACCTTCACCTGGCCGCGCTCGACTCCGAGCGAGACCCCTTTCAGCACCTCCAGCCGGCCGTAGTGCTTGGTGATCTCCGACGCGGCGATCATCGGCTGCGAACCGCTCATCGGTTACCAGCCGCCACCCGGGCGAAAACCGGCATCGTCCGCACGTCTCGCTCCCGCGAGCTCCACTGGTACCGCTTCTCCAACTGCGCCTGCAGCACCATGAAGACGCTGACGATCGCCAGGTACCAGACCGTCGCCGCCGCATACAGCTCCGCGAAACGGAAATTCACCGCCACCGTCTGACTGGTTACCGTCAGCAGCTCGCGCAGCGAGATGACCGAGGCCAGCGAGGTCAGCTTCAACAGGGTGATAAACTCGTTACCAGTCGGCGGGATGATCACCCGGATCATCTGCGGCAGCGTGATCAGCCGGAAGATCTGGTCGCTGCGTAGTCCGAGTGTCTTTCCGGCCAGCATCTGCCCCCGATCGACGGAGGCCAGCCCGGAGCGGATGATCTCCGCCATGTAGGCCGACTCGTTGAGTGAGAGCGCCAGAAAGGCGGCGAGAAACGGCGTGAACCAGGGGTCGCGCAGACTCGGGATGAGCTGTGGCAGTGCGTTCCAGACGAAGAGCAGCTGCAGCAGCGTCGGGACCGCCCGGAAGAGCCAGACATAGGCCGCGGCGCCCCATCGTACGGGCGGTAGCGACGACCCGCGCAGGAGCGCGACGACGAGACCAAGGATGCTACCCGCCGCCTGCGCGGCGACGGCTAACCCGATGGTCAGCGCTGCCCCGGCGGCGAAGGTCGACGAGGTCAGCGCCTCCCAGAAAATCTGGCGATCGAATTGCATCGGTCTGCGCGGCGAGCCTGTCTGGCTACGTCGCTACGCCGCTGGCGTCGCCTCGGGTGTCGCGCTGGGAACCTCGGTTGAGTAGTTCGTGCCCTCCACCGGCAGGTTCCAGGTCTCCGCGATCTCGGCCAATGTGCCGTCGTCGCGCATGGCCTCGACCGTCTCGGCCAGGGCCGCCGAAAGCGCGTCGGATCCTTGGCGGTGGTAGATGCCAAAGGTCTCCGCCTCAGGATAGGTGTAGGCAATCCGGAATTGCCCCGGCTGGGCCGTCTCACGGAACGCCGCCTCAGTGTCCTGGGTGATGGTGGCGTCGGCACGGCCAACCACCAGTTGCTGGATGGCGTCAGTCTGATCCGGATATGACTGGATGTCGATCGCCGGTTGCCCTTCCTCCTGCAACCTGGTGTTGAGATCGTTGAGGATATTGATGTAATTCGTCCCAGCTTGAACCGCGACGGTCTTGCCGGCTAGATCATCGGGCGAGGTGATCTCGGTATTGTCCGCCGGAGTCAGAAGGATGACCGAGGTGTCGTAGTACGGCTGGGCGTCGAACGTCTCCAGCCGCTCGGCGGTGAGGTAGATCCCGCTGGCAACGACGTCACAGCGCCCGGCGTCCAGCGCCGGCAGTAGCCCGGTGAAATCGCTCGTGATGTGCTCGACCTCGACGCCCAGGCGCTCCCCGATCGCGTTGACCAGGTCGATATCGAAGCCGATCGGCTCTTGCGCCTC
>JAHWJF010000066.1:9600-10877 GCA_019348515.1 Chloroflexota bacterium
TGACGACGAGATGCTGCTCCTGGAGGCGCTCTCGTGGTGGGGTGTTCCCTCCCTCTTCCGCTGCCCCATCGATCCTGATCCCGCCAACTGTGACATCGCCCTGGTCGGTGTTCCCCACTCCTCCGGCAACGGCTCCACGGAGCGCGATCAGCACCTCGGGCCGAGAGCCGTCCGCAACGTCTCTGCCCACAATCGGCGGCTGCACAAGGCCTTCGACTACTTCTCCCCCTGGGAGGCTTGTCGCATCCACGATCTGGGGGATGTTCCGCTGCCCGAGGCGATGGACAACGAGGCCTGCATCGAGCGCATCAGCGCCTTCTTCCGCCGCATCGCCGACGCGGGCACCCGCCCGGTTGCCATCGGAGGCGACCATTCGATCTCGGGGGCGATCCTGCAGGCGATAGCCGGAGCCGATTCCAGACTCACCGCTGGCCGACCCGTAGCACTCGTCCACCTCGATGCCCACACCGACACTTACGAGAACATCGAGCACTGGATGGGCGCCAGAAAGTCGGCTGCGCACTGGGCGGCCTACACCGTCCGCCAGGGGAACGTCGACGCCAGCCGCGGCACCCAGCTCGGTATCCGTGGCAATACACGTTCTCGCGACTGGCTTCACACCTCGCGCGATCTCGGCTACGACCTGATCGAGATGGAGCGCTACCGCGAGCTCGGTCCAGCCGCGACGATTGCTCGCATTCGCGAGCGTGTGGGCGATGCGCCGGTCTACATCTCCTTCGATCTCGACAGTCTGGACCCCAGCGCGGCGCCGGCCGTTTCTAACATCGAGGCCGGGGTGAATGGCTTCAGCATCGACGAGGCGAACGCGCTTTTACGAGGACTACGGGGGCTCGATATCGTTGGCGCCGACGTCGTCTGCCTGATGCCGAGCAAAGATCAACCCAACCAGATCACCTCGATGGTGGCCGCGCACATCATGTTCGAGCTGACCTGCCTCATCGCCGATCGCTTGGTGGCAGACCGCCCCAGCGATTGGTAGGGAACCGGGAAGAACTGCGTCATTCACAGCCAGCTTCAGCACCCCCTACCGCGGCTGGCCGGGTGCCCTCCGGGCGGCGGGAAGCGGGAGAGTGCACCGCTGTTGTTCCCGCTGCCCCTGTCTGTTTTAGATCATATGTTCTCTTATTCCCCGCAGGACCGTCCGGCGGCAGGGGAGGAACGTGTGATGCGCGGACAACAGCCTAGCCACAATGATCGTGAAACTGGGCGCGATCGCGTCTGGGGCGACCCACTCGGCCATGTGGTCCATTTGCATC
>JAHWJF010000067.1 GCA_019348515.1 Chloroflexota bacterium
CGGGGTGCCAGACCGCCTCCCGCCGACGGGGGACCAAGGCTCGCGCCTCGCCTATGCGCCAACACCCGCGTTCACGACCGATGCTGACGAGACCTGCGCCCGGAGCATCATCGAGGAAGTCGCGCCGGAGGGTTTCGGACAAGTCTGGTTCGTCCCGGGAGGGTCCGCGGCAACCGACCACGCCGTCAAGATGGCACTGCAGTACCACCGTGAGCGTGGGAACGGCACACGCCACCTTGTGATCGGGCGACGCTCATCATTCCACGGCGCCACCATTGCCGCGCTGGCATTTGGGGGGAACGCGGGACGGCGCCGGCCGTTCTCGGCGATCTTACCGCCCGCCGAGCACATTTCGCCCTGTCACCCGTACCGGTGCCGGGCCAATGCCTCTTGCCCCGAGTGTGATCTGTCGTGCGCCGACGGCCTCGAGTTCACCATTCGGCAGGTCGGCGCCGACAATGTTGCCGCGTTCATTGCCGAGCCAGTCGTCGGCGCAACGCTTGGTGCGGTTCCCGCGACACCCGGCTATTTCCAAAGAATTCGCGATATCTGCGATCGCTACGGCATCCTGTTTATCGCCGATGAGGTGATGACCGGTTTCGGACGAACCGGAAGGCGCTGGGGGCTCGATCACTGGGGAGTCATCCCAGACCTAATCGTCTGTGCCAAAGGGATCAGTGGGGGCTACGCGCCGCTTGGCGCCGTGCTCGCGAAACCTGAATTTGTTGGAGAGGTGCGCTCGCGCAGCGGTTCATTCGTCATCGGACATACTTCGTCAGGGAACCCCATGTCGTGTGCAGCCGGGGCCGCGGTGCTCCGCTATACCCTCGACAATGGGCTCATCGAGAACGCGGCGACGGTCGGGGAATATTTCAAAGAGCGGCTGTTCGAGCTTGCCCATCGCCATGAGATCATCGGTGACGTTCGAGGGCTGGGGCTCCTGCTTGGCGTCGAGTTGGTCCGACACCGGGTGACGAAAGAGCCGTTTCCCCCCGCTTGGTGCGTCGCGCGTCGGGTGGCCAACGCGACTCTCGAGCGCGGACTGGTGTCCTATCCGGGTGCGGGCACCGCTGACGGCGTCGCGGGAGATCATCTCTTGTATGCGCCGCCTTTGATCATCAACCGAGAGCAGGTCGACGAGATGGTCCAGATTCTCGACCAGAGTCTGACCGCTGTGGCAGTGGAGCTGACTGCCGCTCCTGAGCTGACCAACTAGTTCCCGGTCGCCGACATCTCCTCAATCGACGCGATCTGCGCGCGTAGCTCCCGGCGAAGTAGCTTCCCGGAGGTTGATCTTGGGAGCTCCGGCAAGAGCAGAATGTGGTCCGGGATCTTGTAGCCCGCGAGGCGCTCCTCGCAGTGGCGGAGCAAATTGGCGGCGGCTGTTTCGGGATCGCCCCGCCACACCACCGCGGCCACCGGCCGGCTCCCCCAATCTCCGTCTTTCACGCCGATCACGCCGGCATCCACTACGGACGGGTGGCCGCGCAACACTCGCTCGATCTCAGCGGGGTAGACGTTCTCCCCGCCGGAGATGATCAGATCGTCCCGGCGATCGACAACGTAGAGGAACCCCTCGTCGTCCATGTAGCCGACGTCACCGGTTTGAAACCAGCCGTCGGCGGTGATTCCCGCGGATCGATCTTCGTCGCCGAGGTAGCCGGCGAAGAGGGTCGGCCCTCGAATCTCGATCGAACCGCTTTCGCCCGGCGATGCCGCTCCGCTCGACGCGATGATCCGGACCTCTGTGAGGGGGAGCGGCAAGCCAGACGAAAACGGCTTGGACACGGCTTCCTCTGGGAGCAGGGTTGTTGCCTGGGACGTGGCTTCGGTGAGCCCGTATGTTGGAGCAACGGGGATGCCGAGACGCAGGCATTCCTCGATCAGACTGGGCGGCGTTGAGCTGCCGCCGACGAGAACACGGCGGAGGCTAGCGGGCCACCGCGCATCGCCATGTACCTCCAGCATTCGTTGCAGCATGAAGGGGACAACGGACACGAGCGTCGCGCCCTCGGCGATCGCTGAGATCATGCTCTCGGGATCGAACCGCTTCTGGAGAACGACCGGGAGCGCACCGATGACGGCGCGAAACAGGATGGAAAGGCCGCCGACGTGAAACAGCGGCATCGCCGCTAACCAGACATCGTCCGAGCGATGGCCAAGATGGAGCGCGGAGCCGATCGCGCTGAACCAGAGGTTGCCGTAACTAATGCGGGCGCCTTTCGGTCGCCCACTGGTGCCCGAGGTGTAGATGACCGCCGCTTCCTGGCCGAGGTCGATTCGCGGCTCCTCACCATTCAAACTCTTGGGTAAGACAGACGCTCTCTCCAGATCCTTCATGGCAACGATCGTGATGGGAAGCCCGGCACAGGCGCGACTTGCCAAGTCGACCCGTTCGTCGTCGACGACCAGGACCCTGACGGTGGAATTCCGCAACTGCCACGCGATCTCCTCGCTCGTCTGCCGCCAGTTGAGCGGGACAATGGGCGCCGCGATACGCGTCGCCGCGTGGACCGCGAAGACGAATCCCGGACGGTTCGCGCTAAGGATGCCGATCCGGCCAGCCTCCTGGCCCCGAGCGTCCGCGAGAATCGCGGCCGCGAGCGATGTCGATCGGTGCAGATCGGCATACGTCCAGTGGTTATTGGCAAACGAGAGGGCGCGTTTCATCGGGTGCGAGAGCGCGGCCGCGTCGAGCCAATTGGGAAGCTGTAAACCCGCAGGTGCGGTCATCCGGGTTCCACGAGTTACGGCAACCGCGGGTACTTCGAGAAATCAGGCTTGCGCTTCTCCAGGAAGGCATTTTTGCCTTCGCTGCCCTCGTCGGTCATGTAGAAGAGCCGGGTAGCATCACCAGCCAGTTGCTGTATCCCGGCCAGTCCATCCGAGTCGGCGTTGAATGCCGCCTTCAGGAACCGGATCGCGGTCGGGCTGTGTGACAGGATCTCCCGCGCCCATTGGACCGCTTCATCCTGGAGCCGGTCGACCGGCACGATTGTATTGACCAGCCCCATCGTGAGCGCTTCCTGAGCATCATACTGGCGGCAGAGATACCAGATCTCCTTCGCTTTTTTCTGGCCGACCGTGCGCGCCAGAAGCCCCGCGCCGTACCCGGCATCGAAGCTCCCTACCCGCGGGCCGGTTTGTCCAAATCGGGCGTTGTCGGCCGCGATGGTCAGGTCGCAGACCAGATGGAGGACGTGGCCGCCACCGATCGCGTATCCGGCGACCGCGGCGATGACCGGTTTGGGAATGTAGCGAATGAGGTGCTGGAGGTCGAGCACGTTCAACCGCGGAACCTTGTCCTCGCCAACGTAGCCGGCCTCCCCACGGACCTTCTGATCGCCACCCGAGCAGAACGCCTCCGAACCAGCACCCGTGAGAATCACGACCCCGACGTCGAGGTCTTCCCGGGCATCCGCGAAGGCGTCGATCATCTCGGTGACTGTCAGCGGGCGGAAAGCGTTGCGCACCTGGGGTCTGTTTATCGTGACTCGCGCTATTCCGTCCCCGCTCTTCTCAAAGATGATGTCCTCGTAGACTCTGACTTGATTCCAGTTCACGTCCACTGGTTGATCTCCTGCCCGTTGACGGCGCCCCGATGCTCCCGTTCGCTGAGAAATGCGCGGACCGCGTCGGTAAACTGCCGCGGCTGCTCGAGATGCACTGCATGCCCCGCTTCCGGGATCACCGAGAGCGTGGCGTCCGGAATCTTGATGCCCATTTGACCGGCTAATCCGGCGTACTTGCGATCAAGAGTGCCTGCGATCAACAGCACCGGCGCCTGAATCTCGCCAAGTCGATCCCAATACGATGGCTGCGCCCCTTGACCCATGGCCCGAAGACTATTCGCCAGTCCGGTGACACTGTTGCGGAGACGCAGCTCGCGCTGATGCTGAAGCACCTCGACGGGAAGGGCGCGTTGACTTTGCCACATGGGAAGCCCTTCCCACTCACTGACAAACGCCTCTACCCCAATCTCCTCGATTCGCCGCGCAATGTCCTCGTCCGCGGCTCTGCGCTGGAGTCGTTCTCCCTCGTCCTGAATACCTGGCGTAGCGCTTTCCAGGATCAATGAGGAGATGCGGTTTGGGTGACGGAGAGCCAGTCCCAGCGCCAGTCTCCCACCCATCGAGTAGCCGAGCCACGCAGCCCGAGCCAGGCCCAACTGGAAAATCACCTCGGCGAGATCGTCCAACGCTTGCTCGAAGCCGTACCGTGATGGGTCCAGCGGGGCCGAGGATGCCCCGTGTCCGATGAGATCAATGGCGATGACGCGATGGTGTCTGGCCAGGTCGTGACCCACGTGGGACCAGGAGCCCGAACTGCCGGCGAACCCGTGCAAGAGCACGAGAGGCGGCCCGTTGCCGTGGTCTACAACATGGAATTCGACACTGTGAGCGTGGACGACGGCCATCTCAGCGCCCGGTCCCGGCATCCGATCGGAGCGCACTGGCAACCGCTGCCCAAACCGCGCGATGTTGGACGACGTTCCGGTCGCGGTCGGTCACAACCTCGACGATTGAGAGACCGCTCTGCCGCATGGCGTTACACAGGTCGCGTCGAAACGCCGACCAGGTCGCGGGGCGGGCGTACGATGCCCGGAAGAGCTTGGCTGCTCCACCGATGTCGAGCCCTGTCGGCGTACCGAAAAGAGCCTCGAACAGATGCCCATCGAGTTGCTCAGCTTGGGGTAGGAACGAGAAGATGCCGCCCCCATTGTTGTTGATGACGACAACAGTGGCATCCAAGTCGAACAATTTCGCCGCGAGCATTCCGTTCAGATCATGGACGAAGGAGAGATCGCCAATGAGCAAGACGACTGGTCTATCCGAGACGGCAGCCGCGCCCAGTGCCGATGACAGCACGCCGTCAATACCGTTTGCGCCACGGTTGCTTACGATCCGCAATCGGCGCTGGTCCCCACGGACAAACGCGTCCACGTCGCGAATTGGCATGCTGTTGCCGACGACCAGTGTCGTGCCCTCAGGCAGAACCGCGGCAACGTCCGCCGCGCCGCGGCCCTCGAAGAGCTCGTCGTCCCGCGCCAACGATTGCTCGATCGCGTTCCTGGTAGCGCAATCGGCCAGCTTCCAGGCGTTGAGCCAGTCGCGATTGGCGGGCATTACCATGCTCGCAAGCCTCTCTGCGACAGCCGCCAGGGTGACGGCCGCGTTGGCGTGGACGTAGTCCGAGGCCCCGTGTGAGGGATCCCGGGGCATCCCGGGGTCGATAATGATCTGAGGAGTCTCGGATCGGGCGGCGAGGAATTGTTGGAGAGGTTTGGAAGTCGGAATAGCACCGACGCGAATGACCACCTCCGGTCGAAGTGCCTCGGCCGTCGGTTGATCTCGCAAGAATGGATCATAGGTGTCAATCACGTGCGAGCGATCGTGAGTACCAAACCGAAGACCGCTCAATGGATCGGCCAGAATCGGATAGCCGCTGGCCGCACTGAAGGCCGTCACGGCGGACGCCGGGCCTCGTGCCTCACCCGGGCCACAGACGACGATACCCAAAGGCTCGGCGGCAACGAGGGCGGCTAGCCCCGCAATGACTCCTTCGTCGGCATGGAGCGAGCCTGGTTCTATCGTCGTGGCCCGCTCCGGACCGCGGTCGTTCTCGATTGGAGACGCAAGCTGCGTCGATAGTCTCAAATCGGGAGGGAGCAGGGGCTCGCGGAACGGGAAATTGAGGTGCACCGGTCCCGCCGGCTCTGCCCGCGCCGTCTGAACCGCTCGCGCCGCCATCGCGCGTGCGTGGCGAGAGATCGCTTCGTCGGCGGTGGGAACGGGCATGTCCGCAAACCATTTGACGTGTTCCCCATAGAGCCGAAGCTGGTCGATGGTTTGTGCCGCTCCCCAGTCACGCAGCTCCGGCGGCCGGTCGGCGGTCAACGCGATCAGCGGAACCCGGCTAAGCCGCGCTTCGACGATAGCGGGAAGGAAGTTAGCCGCCGCCGTGCCAGAGGTGCTGAGCATGGCGACTGACTCGCCAAGCTGCCGCGCCATACCGAGGGCAAAGTATGCCGCCGCTCGCTCGTCGATGTGGACCCAGACGCGCACGTTCAGGTGAGCCGCCAGCAAGACGGCGAGAGGGGTTGATCGAGAGCCGGGGCAGACAACCGCGTGACGCACGCCGTTGCTGGCCAGCGCATCAACGAAAGCGCTTGCCACCGCGAGATTGGCACGCCCTGAATCGATCATGCCGCACCGAGTGCCGAAAGCATCGGTCGCAATTTCAAGCACGTTTCCTCGTACTCGTCCGCGGGAATGGAGGCGGCCACGATGCCGCAGCCTGCGAACAGCGATGCCGTCGTCCCGGACAACATCGCGGACCGGATCGCGACCGCGAACTCGCCAGAGCCGTCCAGGTCCATCCGCCCGAACGGGCCCGCGTACCAGCCTCGGTCGATCTCCTCCAACTCACGGATCATCGACAAGGCCGGGTCACGGGGATAACCGCCAACCGCGGGGGTCGGGTGCAGGCGCTCGACGAGATCGAGCACAGTGCCGGCGTCGGGCATCACCGCCGTGAGCGGAGTTTCGAGATGCTGAACGGAGCGAGCGGTGATAACGTGCGGGGTTCCTGGGAGGCGGACGACGTTCTCGCAGACCTCCGCCAGCGCGTTGATAGTCGATCTGACCACGATCTCGTGTTCCTCGTGGTCCTTTTCGCTGGCAAGGAGTTGTGCGGCAAGTCGGCTCTGCTCACCCGCGCTATTGCCGACGCCGATGGAACCCGCGAGACACGATACCTCAACCAGACCATTCCGCAGACGGACCAACCGCTCCGGGGTGGCGCCGATGAACCATGAGCCGCCGGATTGGATAGCAAAGAGGGTCGCCGACGAATCAACCCGGCGTAAGCGAGCCAGCGCCGAAACTGGCGAGAACGGCCCGTCGGCGAGCAATCGTTCCTCTCGCGCCAGCACGACCTTGTCGAGCGTTCCCTGGCGAATCATCGCCACCGCGGTGGCCACTGACGATTCCCAGGCGTCGCGGCTAGGAACCGATTGCCGACGAACATTCACCTGCTGAGGTAGTACGGTCAGGGGAGTGTTAGCCCAGCGGCGAGCTTGCCGCAGGAGCTCTTGCAGGCGCCTTTCCACACAACTAGGAGCTGAATCTGGAGCGACTTGCACCGTGATGCGAAGCAGAGCTTCCCCACCCTGGACCTGGAGAAGCACCTCTGGGACAAGCAGCATGGCGTCAGAAAAATCGCGCCACGGCAGCGCTCGTTGCGCACTGTTCGCAAATGCGAAGCCGCCTATGCAGGGGAACGGCGCGTCTTCGTCGCCCCGAATGAGCCTCTGCCGGAGATCGCGCATCGCCGCCGACACCTGGCCAAATCGCCCTGGCCCAGCGGCGCGAACAGAGAAGGCCGATCCCGCGCCAGAAAACGCGATTCCCGCGCTGGGTTGGGCCCAAAGCGTTCCCGCGCCCAGCGCGCCGGAGCTCGCCGACAGGAAGCTTATCGGATCGGGTGCGAAGGAGAGCGTTTCCACATGTGAAAGGAGCGCCGGTCGCATCAGGCGTCGGGCAAGCGTTACCGCCTCCTGGACGCTGCAGCTCATGACCGACTCGCACCGTTCGACGGTGAACGCGGAAGTCATCGTCGTTGTTCATCTCCGGCGCCGGTCACTCCAAACAGCAGGAGAGACCGCAAGGCCGGATACGTCTCCTCTAACTGTTGAGGTTCCCCGGTCATGAGCCAGCGCAGCACAACCTGGTTCACCGCCCCGTACCAGGCATGCGCGGCCAAGCGAGCATCGAGGGGCGGGATCTGTCCCGCGACGACCGCGTCGTCGAGGCAGTCCGCGATGAGCGCCGCAAACGCGGCGTGTAAGTCATTGAGCTTCGTGGTGAATTCCTTCCCGGCCCCCAGAGCTTCGACGAGGAGCAGGCGTGCCAGGAGGCGGTGACTCCCGAACGCGTGCAACACTTCGCGGAGCGCCGCGTCGCCGCGCTCGAGAGGATCTGCCTCGGATGCCATGGCGGACTCGACGCGGCGCAGTAGCGCCTCGCTCGCGTCGTCGAGCAGCGCAAGGAACAACGCTTGCTTGCTTGGAAAATGAAAGTACAGGCCTCCTTTGGACGTTTCGGAGGCGCGGGCGATTTCGTCGATGGCCGCATCGTTGTATCCGTACCGAGTGAAGACCTCGAGCGCGGAGTCGAGAAGCCGCTGCCGCCGTGTTCGACTTCGTTCCTGGATGATCGCCATCGTGCGCCTATGGGAAGCCGACCGACTAGTCGGTCGGATATTGTAACGCGATCGGAGTGCGGATGAGTGGGGCAGGCTACGGATGACAGTGGCAGTGCCGGTGCGTCGCGGCGGCGACGTTTCCGATATCGTCATGATTCACGGCGATTTTGGCGACGGCCTCGAGTCCTGGGGGCGAGCGTGCGATCTGATTGGTCGGCGATACCGCACGTTCGTCGTTGATCGGCCAGGATTTGGGGTGCACCTTGGACCAGACGACCGGTTCTCGATCGCCGGTGAGGCTCGCTACGTGTGGGGCGCGGTAGACGAGATGTCCCTCCCGTCATTCCACCTGGTCGGACATTCATACGGCGCCCTCGTCGCTCTGGAGATGGCGATCGCACGGCCCGACGGCATCAGGAGCATGCACCTGATCGAGCCGCCTCTGCTCGACTTGCTGCCTGACCAGCCGCTGGTTCAGGAAATGAACCGCTGCGTCAGGGCAATCGTGGAGAACCACGCGACCGCCGGTGACGAGGCGACGACGAAGGCGTTTTTCTCGATGATCGGCGCCGATCGCGCTATCGAGCGGATGCAGGGGACGGCCGAGTGGGACCGGCTTTGCGCCTACGCGACCCGTTTCGCGCGGGGTGAGCCGGCCGGCGATTACCCGAGCAGCGCGGTGGACCGGCTGCGAGGGAACATTCCGGTCGTCCTCTACACCGGCGGTCGTAGCCATCCCGCGCTCCGCCTCATCACCGCAGAGCTCAAGAAGATCATCGATCGAGCTCGTGTCGTTGACGTTGCAGAGGCAGGGCATGCCGTGCACATGTCCGGGCGAGTCTTTGTCGACGCGCTTCTCGGCATCGTGGAGGAGGTTGACCGCGTTTGGAATGAATGCGTCTCACAGCCGAGTGGCGATCCCGCCAGGGAATAACGTCCGCTGACCCGAGGGCTGCGGCAGAGAGACGACGTACGCAGTTTCAATGCCGGAGATGGATTTCAGTTCGTCGAGCGCTTCCGGGGGAATCACATCGTCGACGTTGAGCACCATGATCGCTTCGCCTCCCCGGCGAGGAAGGTGACGGCCGACCTGCATGCCCGCGATGTTCACGTCGTGGCGGGCAAGGATCGTCCCGACCGCGCCAATCACACCCGGTTGGTCACGGTGGTGAGTGATCAACACGTCGCCGGCGAGAGGGCTATTCAGCGTGAATCCATCAACTTCCATAATGGCCGCGTCCTGGCGATCCCACAACACCGTCACATGATGTGAAAGCGGACCGTCCTCGCCGCCGACTACCTCGAAGGAGAAGTCAGGAGACCGGGAGGGATCGGCATCCCCACTAACGATTCGCAACCGGATCCCGCGTTCGTCGGCCAGCAGCCGTGCGTTGACCGGTGTCACCCGCTGGCGTGTCCAGCGCTGCAGCGCTTCGCTCAGGGCGGCCGCCACCACATGCTCCACGACGTCACCGGGAACATTTCCCCGCACCGTCACGCTGAACGTCTCAGGCAGGTCTGGTTCGAGCACGGCCAGGAGCCGGCCCGCGGCGCCTGAGGCGGTGGTCAGGCGCTGTAGCTCGGGTGCATGAAGCGAGGCCGCCGGCAGATTGACCGCGTTCGGCACGGCTTCGCCACGCAGGGCCGCCAGTGTCGTCGTGCTGATGACCTCTCCGACCGCGGCCAGCGCCTCGGCACTTGAACCGCCGGTGTGCGGGGTGACAACCGCCGTCGGAATCTGGAAGAGGGGACTTTCAATCGCCGGCTCATGGGGATAGACGTCCACACCGGCGCCGCGGATACGACCATCCGCCAGGGCTTCGGCGAGTGCCTCTTCGTCGACCACCCCACCACGTGCGGCATTGATCACGATCGCGCCCGGCTTGAGGTGCGAAATCGCCTCCCGGTTCAGGAGGTGAAACGTCTCCGAATTCTCCGGGACATGGAATGTCACGACGTCGGCGGTCTGGAGGAGCGTCTCGAAATCAACCGGAGCAGCCCCAAGCTCGGTGAAGCGCTGTGGGGTGACGTAAGGATCATAGGCGAGAATCCGCATCTCAAAGGCGCGCAGACGTCGCGCGACCTGGGAGCCGACCCGACCCAGTCCGACGATCCCCACCGTCCGGCCGCGCAGGTCGATCGGGCGCATCTGCTTTCTTTCCCAGCGCCCAGCTCGGGTGGATACATCCGCGATGGTGATCTGTCGAGTGACCGCGAGGAGCAACGCAATCGCGTGCTCTGCTGCCGAAACCGCGTTCGCACCAGGGGCGTTGAGCACCAGCACTCCGGCCCGAGTGGCGGCGCTCACGTCGATATTGTCGACGCCGACACCGGCACGGGCGACCACCCGCAGGTTGCGCCCGGTGCTCAACACCGCTTCGCTCACTTCCGTCTCGCTGCGGACGACGAGTGCATCGGCATCGCGTACAGCCTCGAGCAGAGCCGGGACATCAAGGCCGTCGACGTCGACGATGGTTGCCGCTGCCGCCAGGCGTTCCCTGGCGGCGGGGTGGATCGCGTCGCTGATGACAACGACTGGCCGGTTATCTACGCCGTCGGGTCCGGGCGTGACTCGGTTTGAGGCGAGCGAGTCGTTCACGGGATCCTGCCCTACGCCGGCGATGTGCGCGGCGATGAGATCGAAAAGTCCATCCAGATCATCCGCCGCC
>JAHWJF010000456.1 GCA_019348515.1 Chloroflexota bacterium
TAGAGGAGCAGGGTAAAGAGCAGCGTGCTGTCGCGTTCAACTACGAGGACACCGACGGCATTGCGCCCACGCAGGCAGCGGTCCAGATCGAGTGCGGCCGCCAGCCCATCGAAGCCTGCGCCGAGGATCAACACCCGGTGCGCCACGGTTTCGTGGCTCCACGCTGTTCGCGTAGGTAGCCGTTCCTAGCCCGCCTCGGGCGGACTATGCCGGGACCCGGTTTTCGGCTTCCCCGTGGAGGTCATCTGTTATGTGCGTCTCTCAACTGCCGGTCCCACTCATGTCACCGGCGGCGCCGGCAGATTGACCAAAGCCCGGGGTCGCTGGAGGTGGGCCTCCGGCTCGGTAGACATCGCTATCGCCGTGACCGACCGGACCGTCCTGGAAGTGACTGGGAACGTCTCCCGTGTACTGGCTCTCGGCGCCTCGCCACGCGTCGCCCTGGACGTCCTGCCATGCCTGGGCCGGGATGACGTTCAAGACCTCGTCCAGGTTCTGGTAGTCACCCTCAGCGACATACTGATTGACCATCGTCCGCAGGGCCTCGTCACGCCCGGCAAGATGGCCAATGAGATCGTCCTTGGTGGCCCCGCCGGACCAGTCGACCTCGCTCAAGTATCCCTGCAAGAGTTCCTGCATCTCGCTCGTGTCCACGACCGTCCTCCTTTGTCTACCGATGCCGGCCCACCAGCGCCTACCCTCCAGGGGCAAGAACCATGCCCACCCCGCGTCACCCGACGAGCTCCTGTCCCCCGCACCAACCGGACCTCAGTGAAGCCCCTGTCCCACGGCATGGAACGTGCGCGTTATGTAGTCGAGGAGCCAGGAGCGGCACCTCAGTCGAAGCGGCGAGACCCGCTCCGATTCGACACCCTCATCACACGCACAGGAGGCAGGCAATGAGTGATCGCGATCGTGATATGCCCGCGGCCGATTGGGTCGATACCACCGCGGGCGGCGAGCCGGGTCGCACGGGGGGAGCCGCGGGAACCGGTAGCCTGGGCTCGCCTCCCACTGACGCACCGGATGGAGATACTGAGGATTCCGATACTGGCGCCGGCGGAACCATGGAGTCTGATCTCGGTGGAGTGGACATTGGCGGCGCTGGGAAACCAGGCGCGGGTCTCGGGGGGACGCGGGGGGCTGGTTTCGGGTCTGGAGCCTGAGAGTGTAGTGAGGCGGGAGCACCCGGAGATTTTCTTCCTCCTGGAGCGGCTCCTTGAGGACGATGTAACGGTTGGCAACGTGATCCGGAACCTCCGGTCAAGCTCGACTTTTGGATGGTGTCTGGTCAGCATCCGGCGGAGACATCATCGTCACTTCAGCCACTGCCACTGTTCCTTAGACGTAGCCCCCGAGGAGGCCGCGCGAATAGCGCGGCCTCCGTTTCAACTGACAAGGCGTCGATAGCGCCAATCGATCCCATGACGTGCGTCTTTGCACATGTCTTGCACTGACAGCAACCAGGCGCACGCGCCACTTGGGGTGAGCGCGCATTTCATCGGGGAGAAGTGAAACTCATGAGCGATTCGAAGCAGATGCCGATGCAGACGCCCCAGGACCTGTTTGTCCACGAGTTGTCAGATATCCACAATGCCGAGCAGATCATCATTCAGATGCTCGAG
Source organism: Chloroflexota bacterium (assembly GCA_019348515.1). GTDB lineage: Bacteria > Chloroflexota > Chloroflexia > Thermomicrobiales > UBA6265 > JACCXM01. Next base: position 1,626 of record JAHWJF010000456.1, read on the forward strand.
GAGGCCCAGGGGTTGGTCCAGAACCCACAACTCAAGGAAGGGCTGCGGATGCATGCCGACCAGAGCCGCCAGCAGGCGGAGCGGATCCAGCAAGTCTTCCAGCAGATGGGCGTGCAACCGCACCCGATCGAGTGCCACGCCGCTCAGGGTTTGTACGAGGAGCTCCAGGAGGCCCAGCAGGCCCAGCCGTCGCCCCAGGTCCTCGAGGGCCTCGTCGTCGGGGGTGCTTGCAAGACCGAGCACTATGAGATTGCTGCCTACACAGGTCTGGTCGAAAAGGCACGAGCCATGGGGCGCACCGAAGCAGCGCAGTTGCTCGAGAAGAACCTCCAAGAGGAGCAGCAGATGCTCCAGCGGGTCGAGCAGATCTCCCAGCAGCTGACCCAGCAAATGGCCTCCATGGATGGAGCGCAGCCGGGCCAGCAGGCGAGCAGCTCGGCGATGTAGCCCTCTTGGCCATCCCACTGCCACGTCCTTGACCAGGTGTCGGACACCGCACCTGCGGCGTCCGGCGCCTGGCCCCAATTGACGTTGACGATCTCCAAAGACGAATAAGCGAGAGTCCAAGTATCCCGCCGACTTCCCCACTCTGCGGAGCTACAACCCCTTGCGTCTCGGATAGGCCCCTGAAGTTGGCTATCGCGAACTCCCTTCATCCCGATCCATCCGTGGAAGTGCGTGGGCACAGATGGCGCGGATCCCATGGCATCAGGGAACGCGTTCGTGACGACGATAATCCTCACACGACGCTGACTTTAATTGGCGTGATGGCCGGCATGGGAAATCGGCGGCTGACCTTTCCCTTTCCGTATGTTGCACCCGCTGCGGACCGAGCACAGGGCTGGTACGAGGTATGCAATGGGGAAACTCGGTCCTGGTGCAGGACCACGGCCTGCGTCCAGAGAGGACCGATCAAGTGAAGCGATTGCCCGGGAACTCCATATCACGTCTGTTGAGTCCCAGTCGAGCGGTACTGCTCCTCGTCCTTGCGCTGATCGCCGCCACGTCGGCCTCGCCGATCGTGACGTTCGCCCGGCAGGAGACCCCGTCGGTGACGGGAGTGCCGGACCCCACCGTACGCGTCGTCCACGCCTCACCTGACGCCCCGGCCATCAATGTCCTCGTCGACGGGCAGCCGCTTGCCGAGGGAATCGCCTTCGGGAGCGCGTCGGAGTATGCCGCGCTGTCTCCTGGCGACCACCAGGTTCAGGTTGTGCCAACGGATGGTGGTGCGCCGGTCATCGATCAGACGGTCACGCTTGACGGCTGGACATCCAATATCCTTGCCATCGTCGGCCAACTCGCCAACATCCAGCTCCAGACGAATGCGGTCGATGTCACTGAGACCGAACCCGGTCAAGCTCGGTTGCGGGTCATTAACGCCGTACCAGACGCCCCAGCTATAGCTGTCGGCGTTGTCGGCGCTCAAGAGGCGATGGTCGACGGGGTCGAGTTCCCGAATGCGTCCGACTACCAAGCCGTCGATCCCGGCACGTACGATCTAGAAGTCCGCAACTCAGACACCGGGGAAACGCTTCTTGCCGCACCAGGTGTCCAGGTAGACGCCGGTCAGGTCTACGATCTCTTCGCACTTGGGCAGGTCGCCAACGGGAATGTCCAG
>JAHWJF010000457.1 GCA_019348515.1 Chloroflexota bacterium
AATCTCGTTTCTCGACAACGGTGGTGCCCCGCTACCGAGATGATCGCATCGCTCACCATAACACCGCGACCCTGTTTCGGCACCGAGGATGTCATCCGGAACGAGGTACCCCCGTTCGTCAACGACCGGCTCTCCGATCGGCAGGTCGAGGATGTGAGGAGAGGATGGACGTGGACTTCGCACCGGCGCCGTTCGCCGAGATACAGGAGGCTACGCGCCGGCATCTCCGAGCCCTCCCCTCGGCGATTGACTCGTTTCTGGAGGACCATATTCTGGCTTCGACCCACTACCGAATCGTCGTGGGGAGCGAAACTGCCGGGTTTGCTTCCGTGCATGACGAGCGCCTGATCACGCAGTTCGCCCTTGACCAGCCGTACCGGTATTACGGTCAGCCGATCTTCCAGCAGGTACGCCAGTTGGAGCAGGTGCGGTCCGCGTTCGTGCCGACCTGTGACGAGCTCTTCCTCTCACACGCGCTCGATGACTACCGGCAGCTTGCCAAGCAGGCCTATTTCTTCACTGCGGTACGAGATGCGCCGGGATCGACGTCGGGTCGATACACGATGCGGCCGGCGGACGTGGGCGATGTCGAGCTCGTGCGTGAGGAGTCAGGAGATTTCTTCCAGCCGCTGGAACAGCACATCACGGCGGGTGAGGTGTTCGTGACCCTGCGAGGCGAGGAGCCGGTCGGGTTCGGCATTCTCATCAAGAGCCTGCTGTACGACGACGTGGCGAGCATCGGGATGTACACGATCGAGCGGTTTCGCCGGGCAGGGGTTGGCGCGGCGACGATCAGGATGCTGATGGATGAATGCCGGCGGCGCTCCCTGCGACCGGTCGCGGGGTGCTCGTACTACAACCATCGGTCGAAACAGACCCTGGAGCGAGCCGGCATGTTCTCGCCGACCCGCCTCCTGAAGATCGATTACTGAGCTCAGGCCGGTAGAACCCGCCGTGACCTCAACTGGGCTACGCGGGCGCCGATGTCGTCCCGGACTCCAGTGGCTTCAGACCGGCTTCGATCTCCGCCCGGTGCGGCTCCAGGAAGGGTGGCAGCGCCAGCCGCTCGCCGAGATGCTCGGCATCCTCGTCGGTGGCGAACCCCGGCCCGTCGGTGGCGATCTCGAAGAGAATGCGGCCGGGCTCCCGGAAGTAGAGCGACTTGAAGTAGTAGCGGTCGATGACATCCGTGATGCCGAGACCCGCCGCCCGCACCCGGTCTCGCCAGGCACGATGCTCGGTGTCGTTCGGGGCGCGGAACGCGACGTGATGGACGCCGCCGCTTCCGAGCTGAGCGGGCGGAAGATCCGGGCGCTCCTCCACACGCACCTCCGTGCCGGGCCCGCCGGGGCCGCTCTCGAAGACGACGGTGCGCAGCGCGGGGTTATCCGAGGACGGATAGTCGCCGGACTGCCGGAAATTGAGGACGTCGGTGAGGACTCTGGCCGTCGGCGCGAGCCGGTCGACAGCCAGGGTGACATGGTTAAGGCCACGGATCTGATGTTCCGGAAGGATTGGGCTCCCGTGCCAAGGGACAAACTCGGCATCGCTGAGTCCAGCGACGAGGGCGAGGCGCTGCCCCTCCGGGTCAGTAAAGCGCAACGTTTGGTAACCCGCGATGTCCTCGATGTCGCCACGTCGCACCCCGGTCGAGTCGAAGCGGTCGGCCCACCAATCGAGCGCGGCGCGGTCTGGCACGCGCAACCCGATCTCCACGATGCCGCCGGTGCCGGAGAGATTCGGACCCATGCGGGCCCAGTCGAAGAAGGTGACCTCGGTGCCCGGGCTGCCGACTCCATCCCCGTAAAAGAGGTGGTACGCCGAGACATCGTCCTGGTTGACCGTCTTCTTGACGAGCCGCAGGCCGAGCGTGTTGGTGTAGAAGTCCAGATTCCCCGGCGCGTCGCTGGTGACAGCGGTCACATGGTGCAAGCCGCCAAGTTCCATTGTTGTGGCCCTCTCTCTTTCATTGATGAACGCGACGCCTGAGTCTGCTGATTTGCCCGTGATCGCGCCGCGCCAATAGGTCGTGCCTCGGGTCCACCCGAGCAGATACCGAATAATGGCACGCAAGAACCTGACCCGCGCACCGTTGGGCCTTCCTCATGGCGCGGCCGGAGTGCGGCTCCGCCTATGGCTTGCCCGTGATGAGGTGGAGCACGCCGTAGATGACCCAGGCCGGCCCGATGCTGGCGGGAATCGTGACTACCCAGGCCGATACGATCCGGCCGGCGATCCCCCAGCGCACGGCGGAGAGACTGCGCGTGGCGCCAACGCCAAGGATCGAGGAGGAGATGACCTGAGTCGTGGAGACCGGGATGCCTAGCCGGCTCGCCACCTCGATGACCGTGGCGGCGGCCGTCTCGGCCGCGAACCCGTCGATCGGGCGCAGATCGACCACCCGCAGGCCCATCGTGCGTACGATCCGCCAGCCACCCATCGCGGTCCCCAGTCCCATGGCTCCCGCCGCCAGGATGACCCAATGCCGGCGGATCGCCTCCCCATGCTTGCCGACGTTGGCGAGCAGCGGCACCGCGATCGCAAGCCCCTGGGTTTGCTCATGGAGAATGCGAGCGAGGAGCCGTGCCGGCTCGGTCGCGCCCGCGAGTCGATAGAGCGAGAGACGCTTTCCCGCCTCCTCGGCGTCGTCGACCAGGTCGTCGAACTCGACGGCAAGATCCCGGATATCTTCCCGGTCGAGGGGTGTGACGAAGGTGCTGTTGAGCGCGCTGAAGATGCGGTGGGTGATCTCGTCGCATCGATGCTCCAGGTCACGAAGCAGCCGTACGTCGCGCTCCCGATCCACTCCGTTGTCGACCACCTTGATCAGTACGGCGATCACTTCGGGGGCATTCGTCGCGGCGTCCCGAAAGTGGTCGAAGAACTGCTCGTCGCGGGGCAGAAATCGAGCGAGAACCATCGTGCCCTCCACTCGCTTCGGCGGCTACGCAAGAGTCACACCCGCGCGACTGATGCCGGAGAATGTTAAGCGAATGCTATCCGCCGCGATTGGCTAGCGCCTGTTCGAAACTGGGGAGTCCGTCATCGATCCGATCGCCATCTCTCTTGTGCTCGTTGCCGCGGTCGTGCACGCGAACTGGAATCGGGTGCTCCACGCCGAGGCGGACCGGGTGGCGGCAATGGCTGTCGCCGGGCTGGCCGTCGGGGTGATGTTGCTCCCCGCGGTGCTGCTCAGTCCGCCGTGGGCGGCGCTCCCGCTCGTGATCGCATCGGCGGTGGCA
>JAHWJF010000458.1 GCA_019348515.1 Chloroflexota bacterium
CTGATCCACGGAGGATTGTCGTCATGCCAACACCGATTGCCACCGGTCCTGTGCATCATCTCCGCCTGACGGTCTCCGATGTCGATCGCAGCCGGGCGTTCTACACCGAGGTGGTCGGGTTCGAGTTCGTGATGGACCTCCCCTCCGGAGTCTTTCTCAGCAATGGCGCCGTCGGTCTGGGTCTGGGTCCGAGCCCCGATCCCCGCCGCGCCCCCGCCAACGACCAGTTTGACGAGGCCCGCATCGGCCTCGATCATCTCAGCTTCAGCGTGGCGAGCCGCGACGAGCTCGAGCGCGCCGCGCGGCTGCTGGATGAACGAGGCATGCCTCACGGCGAGATCACCGATCTCGGCGACGCCTTTAGTATGTACATCCTGGCGTTCCGCGATCCCGACAACATCCAGTTGGAGCTCACTGCGATCTACAGTTGATCGCTCCGGCGACCGGGATCGTCAACTCGGGCTATGGGAATGGATAACGTCTCCGTGACGGCCTGCTCTGTCAAGAGAGCCTGACTCGAATTCCAGGCGGCCGTGAACGCTTCGTCCTTGAGCCCTGCCATCGGTAAAGAGCAAGGGCAGGTGGCGCGAGGTGAGCGCGGCATGGTTCTTGCCACCCGATCTCATGTCCGAGCGTGAAACGTGACCGTGAAAGGAGAGACCCATGTCGTATCCGTACCCGCAGGACCGCCATCTCGATCGCAAAGAGAAGGGCGAGCAGCCGTACAAGGACGCTCGCGAAGCGATGAGCCAGAACGACGCCAGCATCCAGGCTGAGGCGGAAGCCTTCGGCGAGGAGCATCTTCGTCAGACTGATGAAGAGCGCATGGAACATCTGGAATCGGAGGCGCCAGCCCTCCTGGGTAAGGTCGGCGCCGATCGGGAACGTTCCACGGTGGATGGCGCGGAGTCCAAGAGCGAAAAGTCTTAGAGCCTGTTATGGGCTTGGTCGGCTTGGCGACTGGAAACACCACGCCCAACCCGCAGGCCGTATCCGACCGATGTGCGTGACGATGAATGGGCCTTTGGCCCCGTACCTGGCGCTAATGCGAGAGGACGCCCGGCAACGGTGCCATGACCTGCGCGAGGTCTTCAACGCCTGGCGCGGGAGAGCGCTGGATCGTGCGAGCACGGTCGCTGGTCGTGCACAGTGCAACCAAGCACCTCTCCGGGCCTGGTAATGTGCTGGGCAGGGTCATCTACGGTGACAAGGTAGTAGTGCGGGAGATTGGTAACCTCCTCTCCCGCTTGGCTTCCCCGCCATCCGGGTCTCGTCTCACACCCGAACCACGAGATCGCACCGCACCTCGTGGGTGACTGCTTCGGTGGGATGCTCGCCGGCGGGCTCGCCGGTGGTGAGGTAGCTGTTGGCCCTTTCCTGCATGCTCTTGAGCTGCGAACAATCGCAGTCCGCATTGGCAACGCGAGCACACTGATCTGGTCAATCATAGGCACGGGCGTCCTACGGCTCTCGGTTGGGCTCGCAGATCTGGCTGAGGCTGATTTGAAGACCGACGTCAGCCACGCGCTGATTGAGCGCGTGGCGTAAGAGACCCTTCGTGCGCCGTGAACGCGTGTCAGGGCTTGACCGCGCGAATGTCGACGCCCTGGGTCACGAACTCGGCGGCGCTGCCGGCTGCGGGCGCGTCCGAAAAGGTGTCGTAGCGGTGCGGTGAAAACGCGACATCAACGAAGCCGACGGCCTCGATCAGGGAGCGAAGCTCTCCTTCCAGGAGAGCACCGGCAATTCAGCCGGTCCAGAGCGCGATGTCGGCTTTGGCATCCTCCGGTACCGCCTTGCCGACGACGATGTCGGCAAGCTGCATCCGGCCACCGGGTTTGAGCACGCGATACGCCTCGGCCAGCACCGCCGCTTTGTCTGGGCAGAGATTGATCACTCCGTTGGAGATGATCACGTCGACGCTTTCCTGCTCGATGGGCAGCGCCTCGAGCAGGCCTTCGCGAAACTCGACGTTGCTGAGCTCAAGGTGCCGGGCGTTGTCGCGGGCCTTCGTCAGCATCGCCGGCGTCATGTCGATGCCGATCACCTGGCCGCTTGCACCCACCATTTGGGCTGCCAGGAGCGCGTCGAACCCGGCGCCGGAACCGAGATCAACGACCTGTTCGCCAGGCGCGAGATCACCCCAAGAGAAGGGATTGCCGACGCCGGCGAAGCTCTCGACCACCGGGTCGGGCAATGACTCGACACGCTCGGCCGGATACCCGAGTCGGTCGGCCAGGAACCGGCCAGTGTGGAAGTGAAACCCCTTCCAGGGGCATGCGGCGACCTCGGTGTATTCCTCCTGGATGGCAGAGCGCAGCTGATCGAGATCAAGGGTTACGGTCGTAGTCATTGCGAACTCCTTGCGAGAACACGGTGTGACTTTGTAACAGGTACTGTCCTGCGCTCGGTGACGGCGAAGCTGTCGTCGCCAAACGCCTCGGTGGGGTTGCAGATCGCGGCTGTCCCCTCCAACTGGATATCTAGGCGAATGGACGTTGGGCGCAGCGGGGAGACGTCGACCGGATGGAAGCTGGTCCAGGCGGCCACGATCCGCCACCCCGCTCCGCCACCCCTCGTCAGGCGCTAACCCTATCCGAGATGTGGGTCGCCACGAGGTAGGCTCCGTTCTCCCACTCGGGATCGGCCTCCAGCGCCTCACGCAGCCGTCGGTACCAGACATCCTGCTCCGGATCGGCGGCGTTTGCCTCGTATGTTTCTCGGTCATCGAATACAGCCACGCCGAGCAGGTCGCCCGGCTGCCGCTCCGAGCGCAACAGATAGACCGCCCGGGCTCCGTTCACCTGTGAACCTCGGGTTCGCGCCCACTCCTCGGTCAGGGCAACGACGTCTGCCTCGCGGCCGGCCTGGGGACGGAGGCGAAAGATGGTGCCGTACATTCGAATTCTCCTTTCGGCTCCACCCGGCAACCCCAACGGTGGTCGCGGGGCTCGTTCGCGGTGTCGAACCATTTCCTCCTGGCGGAGGACTCGCGATGGGTTGGGCGTATAGGGCTCGCTGGGTGGAGCGGGTTGGTGACGAGCTTGCGCAGTCGGGCGCGGCCGTCTTAGGCGACGAGGTCGACGGTGACCGGCACGCGGTTAGCGATGATGTCGAGAACCGGGGAGGTCCGCTGGACGTAATCACAGAGCTCGACGAGCTGCTGGCGGCTGGCCGGGCTCTTCACCTGATAGCGCACGCGGATCGCCTCGTACCCCGGCCGGCCGTCGT